>CASBPW010000180.1 GCA_949127685.1 Candidatus Sivonenia alaskensis PMM_0068
GGCGGTACTTACTCTGTTCTAAACCCACCCTAGAAAAGCCCATTTACTTAATGCAGGTAGGCATCATTATTTTTTCAGACGTGTGGAAGCTCGCTCATATCAATTTCCCTTGTTCTATGTGAAGGATTTGGTCTGCTTTTGTTTCAAATTCAACACGATCGTGAGTGACAATGATCACGCCTTGATTCATTTTCAGTTGGCTAATGACTGCGATCATTTGAGCTCTCACAGACCAATCTAGACCCGCCAAAGGTTCATCGAGGAGTAAGAAGTCGGGTTGACGCAGCAATTGGACGGCAATAGCAACGCGTCGCTGTTGTCCCCCAGAGAGGTTGCGGGGATTCACGGTTAAATCCAGGTCTGCTAATCCCATCTGACGCAGGACATCCCGCAAAACCCACGGATTATGTTCATGGCCAAAATTGAGTTCTTCTTTTAACCTTCTGCCGCAGAAATGTCGTTCTGGAAATTGAAAGACCAAACCGATTTTTTGTTGCAATTGCATGGGCAATAAGCGCTTTCCTCCACATTGTACGAATCCTTTGGTGGGCAGGACCAGACCCGACAAAATTTCTAGAAGGGTGGATTTACCAGAACCACTGGGACCAAAAATTACACACACTTCACCCCGTTTCACGCGCAAAGTAATCCCTTGCAGAATAGGCTGAGGAATCATTGCAGGATGATAGCAAACCCCTAGGGTTTCTAACATAGGCGTTAAATCTTAGTCCCTGTCTTTTTGGACCAGACTTCCACGGCAATATCGTAGGCTTCTAAAGGGAGTCCGGCGGGCATTGCCACGCCATTCAGAATTAAGGTGGGCGTTGACTGCACATTTAAAAGAATGCCTAGTTGCATATCTTTTTCGATGGCTGCTTTTGCCTGAGCACTGGCTCGGTCCTTATTAAACCGATTGAGGTCCAGTTTTACCTCTTTGGCAATGGCAACGAGCGTTGAATCCTGTAAATCTTTTTGGCGCTTGAACAGCAGGTCATGATATTCAAAAAATTTACCTTGCTGCTGGGCTGACCATGCCGCCAAAGCCGCAGACATCGCATTCTCATGAACTTGGGTAAGGGGGAAATGCTTAAAGACTAACTTCATCTTTCCCTTGTACTTAGCCTCTAGCTCTTTGAGCGTCGGCTGGGCTAAACCACAATAAGGACATTGAAAATCAGAAAACTCTACCAAAGTTATCGGTGCATCTTTAGGACCGAGGACTGGACTACTTCCAAGGGGCACTTTTGTTGGATTTTCTAGCTTCTGTTGAATTTGCTTTGCAAATGCTGCTTTTTCATCAGGAGTTATGGCTGGAGGTTTCGCCACGGTTTCAGTTTTCGTTTCTGTATTCTGTGCGGTTGGAGCCGTTGGGTTGGCTCCAGCCTGTTCAGACTTCTCTGGAGGGGTTGCACAGCTAATCAGTAAGGTGGCAGCCAAGACCACGAGGCCACAGGTTTGAGATATCTGCTTCAGAAACATGATCGATGATCCTCATTTATTCTTTTACGGGGGGGATGGGACTGCCTTCTATGCGTTGGTGTTGGAGTACAGGTAATTGCTGGCGCACCTGCGCAAGGCGTTTGGGATCGATTTGAGCGATAGCGATACCAGGCATATCCCCTGCATCAGCCAAGACATTGCCCCAAGGGTCAATCACCAAGGCATGGCCGTAGGTATGACGACGAGAATAATGAGTTCCTACTTGGGCTGGGGCCAATACATAACAGGTGTTTTCAATCGCTCTGGCGCGGAGGAGGACTCGCCAATGATCTTTGCCCGTATAGGCCGTAAACGCGGAAGGGATCAGCAACACATCAGCCCCTTGCAAGGCCAACGCCCGATACACTTCCGGAAATCTCAGGTCATAGCAGACGGAAAGCCCCAAGGCTCCCAGCTTTTCAGTCCGGACCAAGTGAATGGTATCGCCGGGAAGCACGGAATCCGATTCGCGATAGGTAATGCCATCGGGTAGGTCCACATCGAACAGGTGAATCTTGCGATACCGCCCTAGTTCTTCGCCATGAGGCCCAATCAGGGCCGCCACATTGTAAACTTTTCCACCGGGAGCGGGGACTGGAAATCCTCCGCCTAAGAGGGTGATACCAAATTGTTGGGCTGTTTTAACCAGAAATTCTTCGGTAGCCGCAGCAATCCGCTTTACCTGAATCAATTTTTCTCGCTCAGTGCCGAGGAAAGAGAAATTCTCCGGTAAAGTCACCAAAGCAGCTCCGCGTTCTACAGCTTGTTGAATCAAAGCTTCGGCTTGAGTCAGGTTGTGACTGAGATCCGGAGTGCTGGTCATTTGGACTGCCGCAGCTAAATAGGGTTCCATTACCTTGGGCCGCACTATACAACACATACTTCTCTAGAATAACCGCGCAGGGGGCAAGGCATGTATTTCCTAAAGGGATCACCTTGGTGACAGAGCTTGGTCAACCTACATATAGGTGCTCTAAAAATTCTTAACACCACGGATAGAGGCGTTTGCTATCATACTTGCAACGTCTCATAACAACAGACAAATGCTCAGATGGATAGTACAGTCGCTATTATCTGTACTTTTTGCTGTTCTCACATACTCACTAGGGAGTGCTTCATGGTCGCCATTACAAAAACTGAACTGAGTGAATCTCAAAGGGCTGTGCTCCAGAAGTACCTGGTTGGGGATGAGAAAACTTGGGAAGATGTTTGTTGGCGGGTCGCCGTTCATGCGGCGAGTGGAGAGGACTCTGCAGACTTGCAGAATGAGTGGGCAGAGAAGTTCTACGGTATCCTCCAGCCGATGAAGTTTATTCCTGGGGGTTCTATTCTTGCCAATAGTGACCACGGTACGGGTGGACTCCTCAATTGCTTCGTCCTCTCTGCCGAAGACAATATCTATGACATCGCCAAACTGGTTACGGATGCTGTACTAACCACCAAGTTCCGGGGTGGCGTCGGTATCAACATCGGCTCAGAAGGACAAAAAGGTTTTATCCGGCCTAAAGGCTCACCCTTCGCAGACGGAAAGGCTCTTGGTCCCTGTGCTGTTCTAGATATGGTCTCGGAAACTTCTAAAAAAATCACCACGGGAAATAAAGCTCGTCGTGGTGCATTTATGTTCTCCATGCACTGGAAACATCCTGATGTCCATGAATTTATCCAGGCGAAGACGCAGTCGGTGATGGATGCCAAGTCGGCTCGGGACATCATTGAAGAAGCGACCCGCTTGGTCACAGAGACTTCCTTGTCCGTCCACGAAAAAAATGAACGTCTTGCCAAAATCAAAGCAGATCTGACTACGGCTTGGACAGAAAGCCACCTCACGGCCGAAGGCAAGCGGGACCGTCGCTGGCACAACGCCAATATTTCTGTTCAGGTGGATGATGAATTCTTTCGTCTCTTGGATGAAAAAGACCCGTATGTTGTGGAGCTTTGGGACAAGATTGCTCAGTTTGCCTATGACACCGCCGATCCGGGCATGTTGTTTATCGACAGCGCCAAGAAGAAAAGCCCAATCCGTGACTTCATCACCACCACCAATCCCTGCGGTGAAATTTTCTTGCCGCCCAACTCTGCCTGTAACTTAGGTTCTCTGGTTATTCCTCGGTTTACCAAGAAAAACGCGAATGGGCAGGCCGATTTGGATTGGGAAGATTTTGGTCGGACGGTGGAAATCGCCGTGCGTTTCCTCGACAACATTCTCAACATCGCCAATTTTGCGACAGAAGCTCAACGGGAAAATGTGCGTAACCGCTATCGCCAGTTGGGTCTGGGGATTATGGGTTGGGCTGATTGGCTGAAGGTCCGTCGAATTCCCTATGACAGCGAAGAGCATATTGCAGAGGTTGACCGTGTCGGTAGCTTTATTGCAAATCGGGCCTACCGTGCTTCCGAGCATTTAGCTGAACTCAAAGGTCCCTGTGGCGTTTGGGATGAGATTAGCAATGTCCGTACGGGCAATAAGTTTGAGTCCTGGGTTGATGAAGGAGGCCATCGCTACGATGGGGAGCAGGCGCTCCATGCGACGCAGCCGCTCAAACAAGTTCCCCGTCGTAACTCAACGGTATTGAGTATTGCCCCTACCGGCTCGATTGCCCAGCTAGCCAATTGTTCTTGGGCTTTTGAACCTGATTTTGGTTTGACGATTTGGAAGCAGGTGTACGTGGATGCTTCTAATTCCAAACAGAACTGGGTGCAAATTCCTAACTCCTATGTGGACGAGTTGGAATTGTCTGAAGAAGACAAGGCGATTGTCCTAAAGACAGGCTCTCTGCAGAGTACAGAGTTTGCCAAAAACAATCCTGAAGTAGCCAATGCCTTCAAGATTTCTCGCGAAGTGCCTTGGCAGTGGCATGTTATTGCTCAGGCTCAGTGGCAACTGTGGGTGGATTCCAGTATCAGTAAAACGATTAACTGCGACCGGAATACTACGGTAGATGAAATCAAGGAGATGTATCGCTTTGCCCAAAAGAAAGGGCTGAAGGGCATCACGATCTACCGGGAAGGAACTCTGGAATCCGAACCTGTAAAAATTGGTGCGCTTGAGGAAGAACCTGTTGCCGAGGTGGCTCCTGCGATGGTTGAAGTGTCGTCAGGGCAGGTTGCTTCTGTGTCCAAGGTGGTACCTGCAGCGCCTACCCCTACTGTGCGTGAGCGCTCTGAGGTCCTCTTTGGGTTTAGCCGCAAGCTGCAAACCCGCACTTGGGGAGACATCTTGGTTTCTGTGCACTACGACCAGGAAGGTCCCAGAGAAGTCCAAGCCAATGCCGGCAAGTCTGGGAGTAGCGACCTCCATGCTTTCTGTGAAGCGGTAGCACGGCTGAGTTCTTTGCTCCTCGCACACCGCGTTCCTTTGGCGGAAGTAGCGCAACATCTACGGGGCATTCGAGGTCCTGCGGTGGAAGTGATTGAGCAAGATCAAGTGGTCAGTTTGGCCGATGCGATCGGTAAAGTCCTCCAGGAAGCTCCAGCGAACTACCTAGCGCTCTTGGCTCCTCAGGCTGCTGCTACACCCATAGCCCAGACAGAACCAACGCCTGCGCCTATAAATCTTGCTACTCCTGTTGTAGCAGCGCCAAACGTGGAAAATGGGAAGGGCAAGAGCCACGGAAACGGGAAGACCCAGACGGCAGGTATAACCGCCACTGCCGTGAGCCTGTTTCCGATTGAGGAAAGTGAGCGTCCTGCCATGCTTGAAGAAGAAGTCCTTCAGGCCCTTGCCCTGATAGGAGTTCAGTACGATGAAGGTCCCTTCTACGTTTCTGAGAAGACTCACCCCAAGGGTTGGATCAGTCAGGACTTCAAAGGAGGCTGTGGGGGCGGCATTATTCACTACCAAGTCTTGAATAGTCCTAGTGGTAAACGTATCCTCATGGTTCGCAATGATTCTTATTCCATGTGCTACGTGAAAGGTTAATCCCCGCTCCGGTTAATCCAAAACAAAGAGGCGAAGGCTTTTGAGCTTTTGCTTCTTTGTCTAATGAGGCAAGCAAAAGTTTTAAGAGATGGTTATAGCAAGCGAGTTTGGAGGAAAAGCTGGATATAGTGAAATTGGCTTGGCGAGCTGCTTTAAGGTAGTATTCATCCTTTACTCCTGCTGGCTTAAGATATCACCTTGCCGCTTTGCCCTCTGCAGGTCATGATCTAGTTATGTCGACACTTACCCATGTTCACTCGGTATTCAGCTCGTCGTCTTTTTGCACATTCTCTATCACCTACTGCATTGCCATCTGTACAGTACTGATTCCTACAGCCTTGCTGTGTACGTTCGCCGCGATCTATTGGCTCAGACATGAGCGGGCGCGTTCCCACGTAAGGCTGGCCACTGCCCTTGGCTCTCTCTGTGCTGTAACTCTTGTCCTCCATGTTCTGAGCTGGATTTCATTAGGAGTCGTCATGGCCCCAACCTACATACTGCTTTCTTTGTCAGCCGTCTGCCTTGGCCTTAATTTGTGGGCTGCGACCCGTCCTGTGAGCTTGCTCAGGACCCTTTCTTCTCTTAGCTTCTCCGTTCATCGTAGATACCCTATGGTATTTAGTAGAGATAACCTCAATTAATTACCCTGAGATTTGTTAGAATAAAAAAGTCTAATCCAGCAGTAGGGTCATTTTTTGTCCTTGTTCGTTGAGTTGGTCAAAATGATTTATTGAGACAAAAAATGACGATATTTGTTGGCAATCTGCCTTTTTCTGTAAGCGAGCAAACGATTTCGGATGCTTTCGCTGAGTTCGGCGCCGTGAAGTCTGTGAAGATCCCAAGCGATCGCGAAACAGGACGTCCCCGTGGCTTTGCTTTTGTAGACATGGAAGATGCCGCAGCTGAAGACGCTGCAATCAAGGAACTCGACGGTGCAACCCTAGATAACCGCGAACTGCGCGTCAACAAGGCTGAGCCCAAACCGGAACGTTCCGGTGGTGGTGGTAACCGCAGTGGCGGCGGTGGTGGTTATGGCGGTGGTGGCGGCGGCGGTGGCCGTCGTTACTAAGTTCCCGGTGTAGTCTTAAAGCCCGGTCCCTCAGGGGGCCGGGCTTATTTTTATTGTTGAAACTGACTGCTCAAGTCTACTTCCATGAAGGGGTTTTCCACTCGAATAAGAAATGTTTTAAGATTCTCCCAAGTCTAAAGAACGAATGGGATTTATCAGCAACTTAGCGCAGACAGAAAAACCAAATCGCTCCGAGCACCACCACTAAGCCCAAGGTTATTGGGATCCAAGGAATGTTGCGAGCAGGCGGAGAATCCTGCAAAATCGTTGCGCCCGTGTCTTCAACCTGCGATGGAATTCCCTGAACAATAGTGCTGCCTGGGTCTACCTCAGCCCCTTTGGTCATCCTTTACTGGAGAGACCTGTCACCTGATAATGGCGATGTCCTACAGCTAGGAAAGGAAAACCTGGTGCAGTTCAAGGCCTCAATTGCTTAATTTTGTGAAAAATCACCATTAATCAAAATAAGATGCACGAAAATGGAAGACGTGGCCCTAAGTTAAGAATTTCTTAGCCTATGCCTCGGTTTGGTAGGAAGATCTGCATGTATGCGCAAGGGGCTATAGCAGCCCTTGGTAATTGTGTAAAAATTCTCCTTCAAGATCACTTTTTCATACTTTAGTGAGTGCACCCCTGATGTTTTCCGAAAATAAGCTTACTTTTTTGCACTGAATCTAGAGCGTAAATTTTCTATCCTTTACTTATAGCAACAATGTTAGAGATTATTCATCGATTTTGAGGGACGTAGCCATGGAACCTAACGAACAAAAGCAACATTTTTCCGATTCACCTCATCCTTCCAAGGCTGCCATCTCAGAAAATCTAGCTGACTTCATGCTGGCCGTATGGACCCTCACCCTAATCGTGGGTCTACCAATGCTGGTGCCCATGGCTTTCGTGGGAGTATGGCTTGCTGTCTCTTTGCTTATCACCCATTTCTTATTCTTCAGAACTTAATTTCTGCTGCTAAAC
>CASBPW010000181.1 GCA_949127685.1 Candidatus Sivonenia alaskensis PMM_0068
TACCTAACTTACTAAAAACCCAGGCCCTATGGAGAACCTGGGTTTCATTTATAACCAGAGGAATCTAGAATCCGAAGCCTTTAGCGGCAACCGGTTCGTCAATTCCTTCAATCCGGTCTTCCAGATCCTGGTAGAGTTCCTGGAGTTTTTCCACTTGTTCAGGAGTGGTTTCCCAATAGCCACGACCATTGGCCTCTAGCAATACCCCGACCATCTTGCGGAAGGCATTGGGGTTGAGGTCTTTGAGACGTTCGGCCATTTCCTGATCGTTCATATAAGTGTTGGCAGTTTCGTCATAGACCCAGCCATCTACGGCGTGGGCCGTAGCAGACCAGCCAAAAGTATGAGTCAAACGGTACTGGATTTCACGAACTCCCTCGTAGCCATGTTTGAGCATGCCCTCATACCACTTGGGATTGAGCATTTTGGTGCGGGAATCCAGACGGATCATCTCTTCGAGCGAGCGGATCTTGGCCTGAGCGGAAGTGGTATCGGCCATGTAGACCGAGGGACGCTTGCCGCGCATCTTTTCAACGACCCCGGTGACGGACCCGAGATAGTCAAAATAGTGGTCCACATCCGTGATGCTGGTTTCGTTGGAATCCAGGTTCTGGAAGGTGGTGTCTACAGTCTTCAGCGCTGCTTCATACACCGCGCGTTGTTGCTCGTTGTTGACATCCGTCCCAAAGGCAAAGGACTTACGGGAGAGATACATCTCATGGAGCTGTTCTTCCGTTTCCCAGGAGCCATTTTCTACCGCGAAGTTGACGTTTGCAGCGTAGGAACCAGAAGCATTGGAAAAGACGCGGGTAGCTGCTTGACGGGTGGTAATTCCCAATTCCTCAGCCTGAGCGATAGCGTGCTTGCGGACGAAGTTAAAGTGATCCGGTTCATCCTGCTCCGCTGCTAACTTGACTGCTTTATCAATCAGTTCCATTTGGTTAGGGAACAGGTCGCGGAAAATACCAGAGCAGGTGACGACGGTATCAATGCGAGGACGACCTAAATGAGTTAGAGGAATGATTTCTATGCAGTTCATCCGGCCAATGGAGTCGGGAACAGGCTTCACGCCGAGCAGATAGAGAATCTGAGCTAGAGCTTCCCCATAGGTCTTGATGTTGTCCGTACCCCAGAGGACGCAGGCAATGGTTTCTGGCCAGTTACCATCATTTTCTGCACGGTGACGGGCTAGCATCCGGTCTACGACCAATTGGGCAGATTTGATCGCGGCGGCCGTAGGAATCGACTGTGGATCCAGGGCATGGATGTTCTTGCCGGTAGGCAGGACCATCGGGTTGCGCACGGTATCTCCACCCGGACCAGGGAGCGTGTATTCCCCTTCCAGTCCTTTGATCAAAGCGCCTAGCTCATTGTCCGAGACAATGCGTGCCAGCACATCTTCCAGGTAGGTAAATAGAGGGCGCAGTTCCTTGGCTTCGATTTCATAGCCCGCGTTCTTCAGCCCTTCGACCCAAGGTTCCGTAGTCCCCATATTGAAGAAGTTCATCAGGGAAACGCGAGAGACTCGGCCTTTGGCATCTGCTTGAGCTTGGACTAGAGCGGTAATAGCTGCTTTGGCAACATTATTGAATTCCCGGAGTTTATCTAGGGCCTCAATACTGCCACCTGCTGCTTGACGCTGGATGTTTTCAATATCCAACCCTTTATGCTCCGCCAGCATCCGCTGTAGTCCCTTCATATTCTTATCTTCAGGACGGTCGAAGCTGGCTACACCACAGAGGGTATCTATTACTTCCATCGCCGTAGGAGGAGTCCCCACCACGTGGAGGTCACAAGGCACCAGGCGGTCTTCAATTTCCATCAGGAACTTATAGACTTTTCCGACAAACACATCCCGTTCTTCTTGGCTGTTAAAGCCAGAAGGGATGGGCACATCATTATCCAAGTTGACGGCCTTGACCTGCTCCACAATCGTTTCGGTAATGCCCTCAGCCTTTTCTGTAGTACGCAGGTCCTTATAGGAAGCAATCAGACCCTGCAATTCCTTCAGCCCCTTGTAAAGCCCAGCATTTTCTGCGGGAGGCGTCAGATAGCTAACCGTGCTGGCATAGCTACGGCGCTTGGCAATCGTCGCTTCCGAAGGGTTGTTGACCGAATAGTAGTAGAGGTTGGGTAAAGTTCCAATCAAACGATCGGGGTAGCAACTGGAAGACATTCCCATCTGCTTACCAGGCATGAATTCTAGAGCACCGTGGGTCCCAAAGTGGATGACCGCATCGGCTCCCCAGATTTTTTCTACGTAGGTGTAGTAGGCGGCAAAACCGTGGTGGGGGGCACAAGACTTGGAGAACATCAGACGCATCGGGTCGCCTTCGTAGCCGAAGCTAGGCTGCACGCCGATGAAAATCTTGCCGTAGTGCTTCCCGTAGACCAAAACATTGGTGCCATCGGTATTAAACGGACCGGGTGCAGGCCCCCAAGCGTTCTGAATCCCTTCGTAGTGAGGAGTTAGCTCTTCATACTCGCGGACCGTCATCTTGGCGGCCACACTCAGGCTTTGGGATTTGATTTTGGCGTTTACGTCGTTGAGGACTTCCATGAGTAGTTCATGGGAAGTCTCAGGGACGCCTTGGACATCGTAGCCATTCTCTTGCAGCGCTTTCAGGACATTGTGAATGGAAGCAAACACATCCAGGTAGGCCGCGGTTCCAACGTTCCCTTTATCCGGCGGGAAGCTGAAAACGGTAATCCCAATTTTTTTATCGAGACGGGGCTTCTTCCGCAGATTGGCCCACTTCAGGGCTCGTGCGGCGACCAGTTCAATCCGGTCCGCAATTGGGATCGCTTTGCCGGTGATGCCATCTCTTCCGGAGAGAATAATCGGCTCAATCGCCCCATCAAGTTCAGGCAGCGCTACTTGCAGGGCCACTTGGACAGGGTGCAAACCAAGGTCGGCCCCTGACCAATCCTCGGTAGTCTGGAAAACCAGCGGCAGCGCACAAATATAAGGACGGTTGAGCTTCTTCATCGACTCGATGGCCGCCTCAGGGTCATTCTTAGCAGGACCACCCACGAGCGAGAAGCCGGTCAAGGACACCACGGTGTCTACCAAAACCCGGCCAGTACTGTCATAGAAGAACGCTTCTACGGGCTTAGAAGCATCCAAGCCGCCAGCGAATACTGGAATTACCCGCGCCCCGCGAGACTCTATTTCTTCGACCATGGCCACATAGTGCCCGTCATCTCCTGTAACCAGGTGCGTACGCTGCAGGATAAGGCCAAGGGTGGGAGCCAGAGGATCTTTTAGGTCTTCGCTAATGTCAGAACGACGGTTGTACCAGGTCTGGTACTCGACAATGTCTGTAAACATCTGGGTGGCAAGCGGATGCCAGATGCCGATGTCTGGGAACTGGACGGGAGGCTGGAAAGTAATCTTAGCCCTATCCTGCTCCTCGACAATATAGTGATGGATATGCATCCGCAGCAAGTGTTCCATGTTCTCCGGAGAACCGCCCAACCAATACTGATAGCTGAGCATGAAGTTGCGGGCATCTTGCGCTTTGTCTACGGGCAGATATTTGAGAATCTTGGGGAGGGTCTGGACCATTTTCAGCATCCCTTCCTGGAAACTGCCGCCGCGCTTATTCTTGGAAGCCTCTTTGCGGGACTTCATGAACTTGCCAATAACACTCTTGGATTGACCCATAGCTCCCATGCTGAACGCACCTACTTTAGAGAGGCGCATCACTTGGGGCATGGAGGGAAAAATAACGGAGGATTTGATGTGGTCCATATGCGGTTTGACCGCATCCACAATTTTGTTGGCGTAGTCTTCCATGAAAATCATGGAGGCGAAGAAGATATCTGCTTCGGCTACATCCCGTTTAAATTCTTCGTAACGTTCAGGGTCGCGCAGTTCTTCAATCAAGTATCCCCGCACGTCCATCGCAACATGTTTATCTTTCAGGTTAATATTTTCAGCCCCTGCTGCTACAGCGCTTTGATACTGGGGCTCAAGAACCACATAAACCAATTTGACCAGAGTGCGACCATGCAACTGTTCAGGCTGGATGCGGCTGACGGTCAAAGAAGGCATTTGAGCTAACATAGTGTCCCTTCGCGGATAGCGGAGCAAAACATGGTCCGTATTGTACGGCGGTTCTTAACATCCTCTTGGTGCATGACGTTTTTGCAGGTTAGAGGCTGAACTCTATGCATACTCGGACGTTCAGTTTTATTACCCCCGGTTTTGCAAAAATTCTTAACCTAAGCCATACGCTTTAGGACCAATATCTGACGAGGGTTTGACGGATTTTCTCGGCTATGGCTTCCTTGATATAGGTCCGAAATACTTTCTTTTCCAGCACCCCCCCGGCGAGGGAAATAAAAAAAGCCAAACAGCTCAAAACTCCCTCTCCGCATGCGGAAAGGGAGGAGAAGTGGTTCTCTTTCTAAACCTTCGTCAGTTCCAGCTTCTCTTTAACCGCGAGCAGAGCGGCCCAGCGGGGATCAATGCCGCTAGGAGTATCTTGAGAAGTAGAACTCACCGCTTCGCGACGTGGCTGAGGCTGGCGCGCTCCACCATTCGTAGACGACTTTCCTCGAGGACGATTGTTGCGCCCGGTGGATTCCGAAGTCTCAGGGGCCTTGGCTTGGGCAATCTCTACTTTAAGGGCTTTGCCTTGAAAATCATGGCCGTTGAATTTTTCAACCATGGCTTGAGCGAGTTCGGTTTCTTCGATGGTGACGAAACCAAAACCTCGGCATTTTCCTGTTTTATGGTCGGTGACTAGTTTGACAGAAACTACCGTACCCACTTGAGTAAACAACCCTTCAATTTCTTGGGCTGTCGTAGTTTCAGACAAATTACCAACATATACACGCTCAGTCATTTAGATACACTCCTGGAGAATCACCACACAGCTCTGTCCCTTCCTGTCACAAATTTGGCTTCGCGGAATGAAATATAACTGCATGCCTTTAAATTTTGGGAAACCCGATTTTTAGTCCCTGACAAACATACCATAAGGAACGGTTAGGCTTATGCGTATGCGTCCACTACTTGAAAAAAGTATTCCCTTTTCACTTCTTCCAGACCCTTGTTATCTGGTTGGCGGGACAGTCCGCGATGCTCTGGTCGATTGCCAGACCCATAAACCAGGGAGTACCAAACAAGATTTGGATTTGGTAGTTCCTGCGGGGGCTATTTCCTTAGCCCGTAAGTTGGCAGACTCCTTAGGGGCAGGATTTGTTGTTTTGGATGAAGTCCATCATATTGCACGGGTAGTGCTTGATAGTGGCACCACGCTAGATATCGCTGAACAAGAAGGTCCTTCTATTGAAGTGGACTTGGGGCGGCGAGATTTCACCTGTAATGCGATTGCCTATGACCTACAGCGAGAAGTCTTGATTGATCCTTTCAACGGGAAACAAGACTTAGAACAACGAGTGGTCCGTATGGTGCAGGCTAAAAATTTGACTGAAGATCCTTTGCGCTTCCTGCGGGCCTATCGTATGGCCGCAAAACTGGAGTTTACAATAGAATCCCAGACTCGACAAATGCTCCAAGCCTCTAGCGGAGCGCTTGGGCAAGCTGCCCCTGAACGAGTACGCGATGAACTGGTCCAACTATTAGAAATACCGATGGGAACCAAGTGGTTTTTAACGGCTCATCAAGACAGGGTGCTCCAGCCTTGGCTCCCAGAACTCGCTGACTTAGAAAAAATTCCAGCCAACCTCCATCATCATCTACCACTCTTGGAGCACACCTTTGAGGTAATACGGCAGGTGGACCAGGTTTTAGCTGAACTAGATCTTCGCGATAGTCTGGCCCATGTTCTTGCAGACCGAAGGACCGTGTACGTTACCACCAAGCTCGGGGCCTTACTGCATGATATTGCTAAGCCAGTGACCTATAGCCTAGACCCAGATACGGGGAAATCTAGTTTTTACCAGCACGAAAAAGTCGGTTCGGTGATGACTAAGGACATGTTGACCCGCCTTAAGTTTTCCCGTGAAGAAATCCGCTGGGTGACGGCGCTCGTAGAAATGCATCTGAGAACAGGGCAGTTGCTGATGCAGGGAGCTTCAGATAGGGCCTTATATAGATTGATGCGGGATGCGGCGGAGAAATTGCCCGCCCTCGTCGTTTTGTCTCTAGCCGATCGGCGTTCTACCTATGGAGAAGCGGTAACGGCTGAAATGCAAACGCAATCCACCCTGTTTCATCAAGACCTCTTAGCCCGTTATTGGACTCCTCCTGCGGCGAAACCTTTCCTCTCTGGCAAGGACTTGATTGAACACTTGGGTCTGGTTCCTGGCCCCGTCTTTAAAGAGATTTTGCAGGCGGTACGAGAAGCTCAAGCCTTGGGAGACGTCCAAAATCCTGAAGAAGCCCTAACCTTGGCGCAACGATTGGTGGTGGATAAGACCTCCCTGCGGTCTTTAAGGGGAGAAGGCGATGGACTGACCAAGTCTCCTTTGCTATAGGTAAAGCCTTCCCTCATCGGTAAGCGGTCTGCCAAATTCATTTCCCTTATAAATTGATATCTCTAAACCCTAATTGTTTGATCTGGAACATCTCAAGAGGACTACATCTCTCAAAGCTTTTATATGAATTTCAATGAAAGCATTGAAGTCATTTAGAAAAGTGCTTCTTGAGAAATCAGTAATAATTAGTATTCCCCTAAATTCAAATCCCGTGGGATCAAATCAAAATTTAGAGGATGGAATGGAAAAAAATTTAAAAACAATACCTCTCTTTGAAAAGAGCCTCTACCTTTTAATTATTTAGCAAGATTTTTTTGATAAATACTTGACAGAAACCATAGGATTCCATAGCCTAATTTGATATGGTAATTTTTTGAGTCTATTCTAGTGTCTTGGGAGCATCAATCCGTCCTCTTGCATGAAGTCGTCGCGGCCCTTACTCCAGCGCCGGAAAAATTTTATTTGGATTGTACGGTAGGTTTGGGCGGCCACAGTGAAGCGATTCTGCAATATCCAGACACCCACGTTGTTGCTTTAGACCAAGACGGAGCGACCTTAGAGCAAGCCCGTTTGCGCCTTGCTCCCTATGGCGACCGCATCCTATTTCAGCAGGTTAACTTTGCTGATTTCGATGCTAAAGGACAAAAATTTGATGGCATTTTGGCAGACCTTGGGGTGAGTTCCCCTCAGTTAGATCAGGGTGAGCGCGGTTTTAGTTGGCGCTTTGAAGCACCCTTGGACATGCGGATGGATCAGGAAGGTCAGGAGCTTACGGCGGCTGACCTTATTAATACGTACTCTTCAGAAGCCTTAGCCAATATTTTCTATGAGTATGGAGACGAGCGCAATTCTCGCCGCATTGCTCGCACTATTGTCGCACGCCGCCCCTTGACTACGACTACACAACTGGCCGAACTGGTCGCCCGCTGCCAGCGGGGCTACCAAAAAATTCATCCAGCGACCCGAGTATTTCAAGCGCTACGGATTGCCGTGAATCGGGAATTCGAAGCTTTAGAACAGCTCCTTCAGAAGGCTCCAGATTGGCTACATGAAGGGGGTGTTCTTGCTATTATCAGTTTTCATTCTTCAGAAGACCGCAGGGTCAAACAGCAGTTTCGGGAAGATATTCGTCTAGAAGTCTTAACCCGCAAACCGATTGTGCCTTCGGAGGAAGAACGAAAAGCTAATCCCCGTGCCCGCTCTGCCAAATTGCGTTGTGCCCAACGTGTCCCTGTCGCCCCCTTGTAGAGGAGTGTTTCCCTAATGAATGCTGTCCGTCTTCCTGAACCCGATCCCCGACGCCGTCGACAAGCCCGTATAGTCGTTCCCATCCCTTACCCGATGCCTCAAAATCTGGTTCCCCCAGAGAGGGAGTCAGCCCCCCAGGAGATTCTGCAAGAGCCCATGCCCTTGCCGTCTGTAGTCCGTCTCAATCCTCCTGCCCAGCCAACGCCCTTAGCTTTAGCCTTAGTCCAGGCTCGGCGTGCGCTGACGGGTACGTTGACCCTGAGCCTTTTGCTCCTGGGGGCTGTTTATATGTCTACGGTCCAAGTACAGCAGTCCTGGGCGGCAGACTATAAAACTTTAAACCAACTCCGCCAACAAACGCGTCAGATGCAAACGGCCACGGGTTTGCTGGAAGGAAATTTAGCGAATGAAACCAATCATCCGGCTCCCTTTGCCCCAGCTCGTCCAGAACGGGTCGTGCTTTTGCCGCTTCTAGCTCCCGACCTCATGACTCCGTCAGCGCCGTCAGCCAATACGGTACTTACTGAGCCCGTCACTGTTCCTTTGGGATATTAGGAAGCTTAGATGACCCAGTTGCGCACGAATAGAGAGAGGGCTAATGAATTTCAGCTTAGGCGTCTAGAAAAGATGAGCCTGCGTCATTCTCGACAGACGAAGCAACGTTATTCTTTCGTCGGAGTCCTCTTTCTTCTCCTCATGGGCTACTTAGGGTGGACCCTTTTTCAGTTACAAGTGCTGAAGGCTCCCGACCTGAGGGCGCGGGCGCTACAACAACAGACCAAAAGAGTTCGGTCCTATCTCCCTCGGCTCCCTCTTGCGGATCGTAAGGGGGTCGCCTTGGCCAATGATGAACCGATCTATGCCCTCTATGCCCATCCCTATATTCTCCAAAAAGAGGCTGAGATTCAATTCCGTCAAAACCTCAAAAAGAAGAAAACCACCCTTGATCAACAGTCTTCAGCTTTTCCAAACTATGTAAAACGTGCTGCTGAAGAACTCGCACCGATTCTCAAGACTTCCCAGAAAAAACTGGTGACGCAGTTAGGAGACACTAGCAAAACCACGATTTCGTTAACCCGTGATTTAGGCCAGGGAGAGATGGAACAGGTGGAGGCCTTAAAGCTGGCTGGTTTAGAAAAAGAAATGCGTAGGCGCCGAGTTTACCCTACCGGAGAAGAATCGGCCAATTTGGTTGGTTTTATTGACTATAACGGGGTCGGTCAGAGTGGTATCGAGCAGTTCTATAACCGTGCTTTAGCAGGTATAGATGATAAAAACCGGAAGCTCTATTTCAATGGCTTTGGGCAGATTCTCGCCAGCCAAACTCCAGAAAATTATTTCCAGACCGATGACCGCAATATGGTTCTGTCCTTAGACATGCGTCTACAAAGAGCGGCTCATCTTGCCGTACAGCAAGGAGTCCAAGAATATAAGGCGAAAAGAGGCGCTGCTATTATTCTGGATCCTCGCAATGGAGAAATATTGGCGCTGGCCTCCTCTCCCGCGTTCGATAACAATGCTTTAGGCAAGTACGGCCCCAAAGTTTTTAAGAACTGGACGGTCACAGAACTCTATGAGCCGGGGTCTACGTTCAAACCTTTGAATATTGCCATGGGTTTGGACAGTGGGCGCATCCGTGCCAATGACGTGGTCTATGACGGGGGCAGCCTGACACTATCGAGACGAACCATCCGCAATGCTAGCGGTCACGGCAATGGAGCTATTTCGGTCACAGAAGTTTTAAAGCGTTCGAGCAATATTGGGATGGTCCGCTTGATGCAGAAACTGGATCGCGGAGATTACTATGACCGACTGAGGGCTCTAGGTATTGGACGTAAGAGTGGGATAGATTTACCGGGAGAGGCCGCGGGCATTTTTAAGAGCAAAGGACAGTTTGTCCGCTACCCAATTGAGTCGGCAACCACAGCGTTTGGCCAGGGGGTTTCGATGACCCCCCTCCAGTTGGTCCGTTTCCATTCCGCTCTTGCCAATGGTGGTTACCTGGTTCAGCCGCACCTCGCGACTAAAATAATGAACAGCCAAGGCGAAGCGATCTGGAATCCTGAATTGACGCCCCCTAAAAGAATTTTTTCTGAAAAATCTGCGCGGACAGTACGCCAAATGATGGTGCAGATTGTCGAATCAGGAACCGGAAAGGCTGCCAAGATCCCTGGTTATGAGATTGCTGGGAAAACGGGCACGGCTCAAAAGGTCAACCCGAATGGGAGAGGGTATCTTCAGGGAAAAAAGATTACCAGTTTTATTGCCCATTTCCCAGCGGATAAGCCCCGCTATGTGGTCCTCGTTGTCATGGACGAGCCTGGAGTTCCCGGAGCTTTTGGTTCTACAACTGCCGCCCCGGTGGTCCGCAAAATCTTGGAAGAAATCATTTCTGCTGACCGCATACTTCCGAAAGGACCGATTCCTCTGCCCGGTCGTTTGGAAGATGACAACAAAGAAGCGGCCAAGGGCGGAGCGCCGAGAGATTAAAGGTTGCGATACCCTTTGTCATCGCTCCGCTTCCCCACACACCAATGCTACAGCAGATTTGCTGCCCGTTCTGCCAAAATAGAACGCTCGCCTTTGAGCAAGGTAATGTGTCCTGCTAAAGGCTCATTTTTGAACTTTTCCACCACATAGGTCAGCCCGTTACTGGCCGTATCTACATAGGGATTGTCAATCTGGTCCAAGTCTCCTGTGAGGACTATCTTAGTCCCCTCTCCGGCACGGGTGATGATCGTTTTCACTTCATGGGGGGTCAAGTTTTGGGCCTCATCCACAATCAAGAACTGCTTCGGAATGGTACGGCCACGAATATAGGTAAGGGGCTCAATCTGCAACACGCCTAGTTCTAGAAGTTCCTCATAGCCCCGCCGCCAATGCTTGGGCTTATTCGATGGTTCTTGATTGCCAAAGATCAGGTCGAAGTTGTCATAGAGCGGCTGCATCCAGGGCGTGAGCTTTTCGTTGATATCGCCGGGGAGAAAGCCAATATCTTTCCCCATCGGAATTACAGGCCGGGAAATCAGAAGTCGAGTGTATAGATGGTCTTCGACTTTTTGTAGACCAGCAGCAATGGCCAGCAGGGTTTTGCCCGTGCCTGCTTTCCCCACCAAGGTCACCAGGGGAATGGCATCA
>CASBPW010000182.1 GCA_949127685.1 Candidatus Sivonenia alaskensis PMM_0068
GTGTTACTCCTCGCTGGGGCTTTGCCGATACTATTTACCAAGTGGCCGGCGATGATCTCGTTGATCGGCAATGGCACGCTCGCAGCAATCGTGGTGTTCATCCTCGTTGGGCTCACTGCCGGACATCTGCTCGGAGGCCCGGACCCCGCTGACCGGACGGTGCTCGCGCTCTCCACAGCGTCGCGGCATCCTGGAGTCGCGCTGGCCATCGTGAGTGCTAACTTTCCACAGGCGAAGCTCGTTCTGCCCGCGGTCTTGTTGTACCTGATCATGGGGGCAATCCTCACGATTCCGTATTTGAAATGGCGCAAGAGCAAGACTCAGGTCCTGGATTAATCGCTAATCACCGTTAATTGCCATGGTGGTATTTTTTATAGTAGACGGACGAGCAAACTAGGCTATTACTTCCCATTCCCGAAATTATTATATCAGCGCTTATGGGGTCATTTCAGATACAGCCTCGGATACCTTCATGAGCATTGGAGATGAAATAATTGGTGATGTGAGGAGTTCCTGTGCAGCGCATGGTTAGGCATTTGGTTCATTACGGAGATAGCGAACAAGGCGAGTTCTAGGAACTGGCTGAAAATCGCGGCTGGCATACAGCGAGACTACGCGCTAATGACCAACGTCCAGCTCTAAATCCAGAGCAATCCAGCCCCCGAAAAGGGGCAAGTTGCATAAACTGCAGCGAGCCTATCCGAATTAGGCTTCCGCATAGGCTCGCATCCCAGCCAAAGGAAAGGACCGGGCATAAACCATCTGCAATTCATCCATAAAAATTTTGGCGGGCCAGACGGGGCTCGAACCCGCAACTTCCGCCGTGACAGGGCGGTGCTCTAACCAATTGAACTACTGGCCCAGTAATTCAGGCGCACTTGATAGTATCGACAAATACAGCGCGCCGTCAAGCTTCTTTTTTAGTCTTCGTTGCTAAATGGGTTGCCGCGTTTGTACTGGAGCCATGCTGCAGCGAACAAACCAATGATAGTTGAGACCGAAAGGCCTAACACCATACCAAGCAGTACTGGTTCAATCATCGAGAATTTCCTTATTCTTCTCTCGCGATCTTATCGGTTCTAAAGATTACAAAAGACTAAGTTTTATTACTGTGTCTCCATTTCTTTCATCGTTTGGATCAGCAGGAGTTTGCTTTGGAGTTTCCACCCCATCCGTTGGATGGCAAAGGCTCCAACCGCAGCGAGAGCCGCAACAAAATACGCAGGCACTCCATAGCCAATGGCTCCTGCCAGTAGGGCCAATCCGCATAGACCATATAGGGGTAGGGCTACCGCCTGACGCTGCTCGCAAAGGATTTTCGCGACCATGCCTCCTGCGCTGAGTTCCTCTTCCAACTCTTTAAGGAACGTCCTGCGTTCTGCTGCAGGCATTTGGAAGTTAAGTTTACGCCGTAAATTCTGACGCCTAAGCGCTTCAGTTCGATATTCTGCTAGTTCGTCTTCTGCTGCTTGCAGCATGAGTTCTTGTATATCCATGCCCCAAAAGGTAACACGTGTTTCATCGGTCTTCTAGTCCTACCTCTACTACAGGATCGCTGTGCGCATAGGCAAAGTATGAGGATCTTCCACCACCCGTCCATCCCGAAAAAGAATGACCCGCTCCGTAAAAGAAGCGACATCCAGTTCATGGGTGACTAAGACGACGGTCAGACCTTGTTGATTGAGTTCGCTGAATAGATTCATCACTTCCTGAGATGTTGTAGTGTCTAGAGCTCCTGTAGGTTCATCGGCCAAGATCAAGACCGGACGGTTGACAATGGCACGGGCGATGGCCACTCGCTGTTTTTGGCCTCCTGAAAGCTCATTCGGTCGATTCTTTAAACGATTCCCTAGTCCTACACGCTCTAAAACTTCTGTAGCTTGCTCTTTGCGTTTTTGCACGGACAGTCCTCCATAGACCATCGGCAGCATCACATTCTCGAGGGCGCTCAATTGCGGGAGGAGATTAAATTCTTGAAAGACAAAGCCGATACTACGGTTACGAATGTGTGCCCGCTCATCATCATCCAGTTGGGCGATATCTTTGCCCTGGAGGCGATAAACTCCTGACGTCGGGCGATCCAAACATCCCAGGATATGCATCATTGTTGATTTGCCGGACCCAGACTGGCCCATGATCGCAAGATATTCTCCCGCCTTAATATCGAGATTCACCTCCCACAAAGCGCGTACTTCGGTATCCCCATTTCCATAAACTTTGCTGATTTTTTCTAGCTGGATCATGGGGAGGATGATAGAAGGAACCCTACTATTTTCGCTCAAAAATGCAGGTACTCAGTTGATCGAAAGGAGCCACACACCGACGAAGCGGAAGATTGGATCACGCTCCGTACCGAGGACTCTTGCCCGTATACTGTAAATCCCAGGACTATAAGGGTTAGCGGTATTATAAAATCGGATAGAAAGTGGAGTTCCCGCAGGGATAGGGTCTTTGAGCGAGAGCGTCAAGGTCAGGTCTTCTTTCTCATAGGCTATTTCTTCCAACGGAAAGACTACACGCGTTTCTTTGTTGAGAAGTTCAATACGGCCTTTGTCTAACCTTCCTGAATAACCTTCAGGCAGAACAATCTGCACCTGACGAACCGCTAACTTTTGCGCGGGTAAGTACAGTTCCATGGAGTTGAGATCGACCTTGGCCCGATTATTGTGCAAACTGTAGTTAAGTACCTGATCTCGATCCTTAGGACCGCCCGTGAGCACAAAGCCAGATTGAGCCATTAGCGGAACAACGGGGGCACTAAATGCCAGTACACACAAGGTGATAGCCCCAAAAAGACGCGTCCGCATACCCAAACACTCCTTATGTAATCCATGTGACAAAAAAGACGACCGTTATCCTGTAGGGTTCCCCCCACCAATCATTATCGCGGATGGATGAACTTTTTTCAGAAGACCTTTATTGATAACGGATTCGTCAAAATGCACGCAGTATTCATGAGCGCTTCGCTTTGACGCAACACATTTATCCATTCAAGAGACTACAAGCTTCGTCTGAACGTCATCACAAGTGCTCTAAACCCAATCGTGAAGGCATTGTATGCGCCTTACAGTGTATTCACCTTCACAAAAGATTGATATGGAATCTCTAGAACCTCGCCGTCTTTGCCTACAGTGTGTAAGCACACTAGCCGCAACCCTCCTCTCCGGTGGATCCTTATTCTCGGTCGTTATGCCCCAACAGTTTTTCAGCATGCCCTCTCAAATACTCAGTTTTGGGAGTGTCGCCTTGCTTCCTCTGTTGTTAGTCGTCGGGGCTTGGACTTTTGCAGAATGGCTTTCCGTAGATAGTTAAGCTAGGGCAACCAAAAATCAGGCAGTATAGTTTCTCTAAGTCTTCTCCAAGATTTATTTAAAGAACGCCCAAACTGAATATGGGGTTCATCAGATTCAACAGGAATAATCTCAGCCAATTTACCAAATTTAAAGCTAGCAATCACTAAATTTGCAGCTTCTAAACCCGTAACATAGGCTTTTTCCTGAGACCAGGAACCATGACGATTTATAATCCAGTCGCCGCTCATATAAACCTGCTGAATCCCTGTTTTTGCTGTTAACAGATATGGATAGCTTCCTGGAGAAAAGTGGGTCACTGCTTGCGGTAAGCGAACCACCCCATAGTCTGTGACCTTTGCTTCCTGAAAATCAGGAATACAGGTTGCCAGATAACTCTGGACTCTACGGACAATCTGATCATCACTCAGAGGCAAAAATTGATTTCCATGATAGAAATCGGCTTCGATGACTGTTCCGGCTTCATCCCGGTATTCATCATGTAACGCATTGAGATCGAAGAACGTCCAGCCCGTTGTCCGGTCAAAGCCAAAGCAGGCATTGGAAGCGCGAGGAATCCTTATTTTACGGTCGAACCATAAACGGGTAGCCAGAATATCTACGGCACCCAAATTCTGAACATTCTGAAATTCTTTATGCTGCTGTAGGGTAGGACTCTTTGCAACAATCTTCTTCATGCCTGTGATGCCCACGGAGAAGATCACGGCATCGGCTTCGATCACTTCATCCCCACAGATCACCCCAGTCACTTTGCCAGAAGCATCAACGCTCACATCACTGACGCGACATTGCGTCCGGACTTGACCGCCCATTTTTTCGATATTGGCTACCCAAGGACGAAATATCATCTCCCCCACGGTTCCTCGGCACCAAACCACATCAAAATCTGGCTGGTGCGCCAGGATAAAGTAGTACAACATACCTAGAGCGGCAGCGGCGGAACACTGCTCACCGGGGGCAAATAAGCCGACCAACAGCATCGGTTCGAAAGACTCGTGATAGAGTCGGGCCGAGACGCCAAACTGTTTGAAGAGTTCACGGGCGGTCACCGAGTCATAACGCTGCCACGCCTCATCAGAATTATCAAAATCCAAGAGGGCATAGAGTAGCGGTAGCGCCGAGAGCCGGTCCGCTAAAGGTAACCGCTTGAATTGAGTATAGAGAAACGTTCCCATCGGCGTGGGAAGTCGAGGCAGGTCTTGAAAAATAGGGGATTCTACTTCTAAGCCTGCTGGAGAGTATTGGGCAGAGCGCGTCCAAGGGGTAAACGGCTGTAGTCCCAGTTCTTTGATCAGAGCAAAAATATTTTGGTAGGGATACCAAAACCCATGAATTCCTGCTTCTAAGGAACGTCCACCGGGAGTTTTCCAGCCAGCCACCAAACCGCCAGGATAAGCTCCCGCTTCCAGGAGGGTTACGTCATAGCCCTGTTGGACCAGATGATAGGTAGCCCCTAAGCCTGCCCAACCTGCACCGACGACCACAACCCGTGGCTTCTTCGATTCCACCGACATCCCACACCTCTGGGTTTTTAGGTTCTTCTCCCAGGATGCTACGTCATCGAACTCTGGCATCAAGTAATTACTAAAATCTGTTAGTCCTCTCGCCTGTACTGATTAGAGGCGGTAATTGCTCCCAACCTAACTTTTTTTTCGCAACCCTGAACCAACTTCAGCCCATGCAAATGCTGGAGCAATCAAACGAACATTCGATGTCAGACAGGGAATAATCAAGTTTCTTGCTTGGGGTTGTAGTGTTTCTGGGACGAGATAAGGAATCCAAACGCTAGTGTCGATACACTTAGTCACGCCGTCCCTCACCTGCTCGAAGCTGACGAATCAAGTCCACAGAGCTTTGTTGAATACCTGTTTTAGCTTCTACTTCGGCACTACGAGCGACAATGCGTTGATGGGCTGCCAGCGATCGGCGGCGGCGCACCTCATGGGCAATTGCCTCGACAATCAACTCGTTAAAAGACTCGCTGCCCTCTCGAAACTGCTTTGCTTGCTGAAGCAGATCGGCAGGAATGCGTACAGTTACAGCTTCTCGTTCCATAGTTGCATCCTATGCAATCAAACTATGACATCGCATCTAGTGTAACTATTTTCTGCATTAGTCCGCTACTTTGACATTATAGAATTCATTTAGTCCTATCCACTAAGTCCCAAAAGCCCGGTCTCCAGCGTCCCCTAAGCCCGGAACAATATACCCCTGCTCATTCAAATGCTCATCAATCATGGCGCTATAGATCACTAAATCGCTATAGCGTTGACTGAGGGCTTGTAGGGCTGGGGGCGCACAAATGACAGAGATAATTCGGATGTTCTCGACAAGAGCCCCACGTTCCAAGATTTTTTCCATAACCGCGACACTGGTTCCACCCGTTGCCAGCATCGGTTCTAGAATCAAGACTCGTGTTTCTGGCTCAAAGACCTTGGGTAAACGGTCTAGATAGCAATCAGCGAGCAAAGTCTTTTCGTTCCGGGCATAGCCCAAGTGATGCACCGAAGCGCTGGGTACAAGAGGCAAAATGCCATCCAGTAGCGCCAGCCCAGCTCTAAGGACAGGAACCACAGCCAAAGGCACCCGACTGTCAATAACGGTAGCGGCCGCAGGCATTTCGAGCGGGGTGTAGACCCCAACCTCTAGGGTGGGCAAAAAATCACGCAGGGCTTCGTAGGCGAGCCAGCGGCCCAAATCTGCCACGGCAGAGCGGAAAATGGGAGTGGGTGTATTTTTATCGCGGCAGACGGCTAAGAGTTGATTGATAAAAGGATGAGGAGGGACATGGATACGCATCTGGAGCGCCATCAGTTTTGCTCCCTCTGGTCTTCTACGACAGGAAGCATATCCTTGCGCAAAAATTCCTGGCTTAAAAGACCTAGTTTGTTCAATCCTTGCTGGCCTTGCTTGGCAAATCCCAAGCCTACCAACGTGCCTAGGGCTAGAAAGCCAATAAGCGTTTCAAGTGTCTGACGATCCACGGTCTACCTCATAACATGGCATAGGAGAGGGCCTCTTTGGCATCTTCTCGGTCAAATTGACTGAGCGCTTGCTGAGCATCTTGCTGAACGGAAAGGTCTTCATCGTCCAGCCGTTCAATCAACGGTTCAATCGCTCTAGAGTCTCCCAACTTGCCCAAAGCCCAGCAAACATTGGCACGAACCGCAGCCACGGGGTCTTCTAGCGCTTCTAACAGAACAGGAAGCGCCTCTAAACTCCCAAGCGTTCCTAGGGCTCCAGCCGACCATAGCCGAACCGCATCAATATCCTGGCGCAGAGCTTCCATCAAAACAGGGAGGGCTCGCTGGTCCTGACAATTACCCAAAGCCCAGACCACGCCCTTGCGCACGTAACCATTCCAATCGTCCATCTGCTGAATCAAAGCTTCTACTACGAACGCATTATGGTTACGGCCCAAAGCATAGGCCGCACTGACCCGCACCAGGGGACAGTCAGCGCGCAACAGTCTTAGTAAAGGCTTAATCGCCCTGGGTTCCTCAATTTCAGCAAAAAGCCGGGTGGCTTGTATTCGCCGCAAGGTCCCCTCGGCCTCTAGGTCCGCAAGCAATTGTTCAATATTGGGGCGTTCAGGGGGATCCGAGGAAACAGTCATAAAGTCTATTGTGACATTCCTAAGGCATCCTTCCCATACCCAATCATCGTATTGCTAGAAATCTATTCAGGAGAGGCTCAAGGAACCATCATCGTTCTCCTATAGACCTCAGAGCAGAAAGCTAAGCAGGTTTGTTTCCAAGACCTTCATTACGCTTGGCTTCTTTCTTTTGTTTATTAGATTGAGCTTTTGGCTTTTTAGCTTCTTTATTGCTCTTTCTTTCTTTTGACATATCAATTTTCCAAATAGCGTCTCCCTTAATTTTGATCTACCTGGAGCAGTTTGCACCTGTAATTTGTCGGATATACAAAGCCATTCTCTATTGCACGAAATATATCGTGCCTCTCCAAGGCCCTCACTCCAGATTTTCTACAACAAGCGCCGCAAGATAATTGGTCGCCGGGGTGAACGACTGCAGGCACCAACCCGGTAGCGCCTCCGACAGAGCCCATGAGCTTTGTGTCCGGATGATTTCGACCTGATCCAAAGGATGGCTTAGACCTTTTCCCGTTGCCTTAAGATAAGCTTCTTTAGCTGTCCACAGGCGAAAAAAGACATACGCCTGCTCCTCTACCGGAAGTGCTTGAATCAGGGCATGCTCTACCGTTGAGAAAAAGCGTTTGGCCAATGGCACCGCCTCAGACAGCGGGCGCAGATATTCTAGATCTATCCCAACTTCTCTGCGTGCAGAGACTGCACAGAGGGCCAGCTCATGAGAGTGAGAGATATTGAATTGGAGTGCTTGTAAGGAATTGCGCTCCAGGCAAGAAGAAAAATAGTCGATGCCCTCGCCCGCAAAGTACTGAGTGGAGCCAGTCCCCGTAGAATCCACCGATGGTCCAGCTAAAGAAGGCTTACCATTTGGGCCATAGGCAAACTGCACGGAGCTGGGTGTACTCCCTATGTAGTGACTAAGGATAGAACGGAGGTGTCCTCGACCCACCACAAATCGACGGCGGTCTTGCTCAAAGCGAAAACGACTGGCTCGCTGAACTTCATCTTCGGCAAGGGTTTGCGCAAATTTCTGAGCTACTGCATCTGACTGGAGCAGGTTTATTTTCCAGATATGGACCGCATCTCCAGACAGATCGAAATCTGCAGGCTGATCAGCCTGCTCTTCCCAATCCCGGAGCGTTACGGCAGGAATCAGATCGTGCCCCTATCCTTTTCATTGACCTGTTTGGGATTGACCTGTTTGGCAAAATAACGGACCTCA
>CASBPW010000183.1 GCA_949127685.1 Candidatus Sivonenia alaskensis PMM_0068
CCGAGGAATAATGATTATGTAGTTGCAAACCAGATCTTTTCAGAGCCATGTACACTATCAAGGCTTCTCCTTGAGCCCTGCTACTCCCTTTTTCTCTACTTTGTTATTATTTGGAGTTTCTCCATGCATGGACAGACGCATAAGACCCGACCGTCTGAAAGCCCAAGCCATACAAAACTTACCCAAATCATCAGCGAATTTCAGACAGACAGCCATCGATACTTTGTTGTTCTTCTCTCCAGAGACCCTGACGAGCATGGGGAAATGAACCTATTGCCTTCCTTGCAAGCGTATTGCGAGATCAACCGTTTTGAGATCCAGGGCCATGTATGTGCAGTGTTAGAGGTGACGAATCCACCCCAGGCTGTGATTCCCGACGTAGTGAAGGTTCTGACGAGCCGGGAGTTGCAAATCACTACCCTGGTCGCATTAGGCTGGCCGAACAAAAAGATAGCTATTCAGTTGCATATCAGTGAGTGGACTGTCTCCACACATCTGCGACGCATTTTTGCCAAGCTGGGGGTGGATAGTCGTGCGGCAATGGTATACGTTTGCTCTACCTTAATTCAGCCCTACCTTAAGAGTCAAAGAAAATAGGGTTCCCCAAGGACACACTTTGGTCTTTAGAGTTATACGTTACAGTGGTGAGAAAGATATAGGTTCTGGTTGCGACAAGTTTCACTAATGCGCAACGATTGCCCCCTCCAAAATAAATTACAACCAGAAATTAAGTGCGATCGCTGCTGATAGAATTAAAGCAGTAAATGCAAGTCTGTCTCACAATTGAAAATCCATGCCAACATCTGGCTGGAAAGAAATAAATTCAATGAACAATGTAAATTCCTATCTCCACTTTAATGGTGCTCAAACCTACATCGAGATACCGAACCATTCAGATTTCAGTGTGGCTACAACAGGTGAACTGACAATATCTGCATGGATCCGACCGGAGACACTAACATTCCCAAAAACAGAAGGAACAGGTTATGTACACTGGTTAGGCAAAGGAGAGACAGGGCAACAGGAGTGGACTTTCCGAATCTATAACCTGGACAATACAGAGAACAGGCAAAACCGAATCAGCTTCTACGTCTTCAATGCACAAGGCGGTCAAGGAATCGGTAGCCACTTTCAGGACTTGCTGGAACCCGGTGAGTGCATACACGTTGTCGCCACAGTCGATCATCAAAAGACATCTATCCACCGCGATGGTATCAAGCGCGATAGCGATATCTACGCTGGTCAAATTACACCGAAAGCTGGCAATGCCCCTGTTCGGATTGGAACGCGCGACTTTAATAGCTTTTTCAAGGGTCAAATCTATGAAGTGAGATTTTGGAATCGTTGTTTAACAGATAACGAGATAGCAAAGTTGTTTAGCACAAGTATTGTTTCAACTAGTGGATTAGTTGCGGAATATCTGCTGACCCAGGACATTGCACCTGATTCTGTGAGTGACCATAACGGAATCATTCACACACCTGTCTGGATCTCCAAAGATGAAAGCTAAAGAATAACTGACAATGAACTTATTACAGTGAAAACAAGCCAGTGCCAGATTATCCAGACTATCAAAACCACCCTTTGACAGAGGAACCACATGATCAACCGTAAACCGCACATATTACCATTGCTCCGCAGCATGGCAATACTCACACAATCCTTGCGATTGCCAACGTACTTGCAACTGAGTTGTCTCAGGAATCTTATTCCCAGACATTTTTATGATTCTAGTTGAGATTGAGTCAGGAAAAGATTCCGAATCGTTCGATTCACAAAGCTCAAGTAATCATCAATTTCATCATAGCTATTCAACTCCCGTTCTTCAGCCTGTTCCAAAGGAGCTTCCTTTTGCTTTAATAACAATTCTTCAATGCGGGTTCGCACTGCACTGGAAGCTCGAAAAATCGGAATTCCTTCTTCTAGTTCAATTCGAACCGCGCCTTCAATGGGCAGCGTAGTCGGTAAATTGTTTAGTTTCGGGAGTATTGGTAGTGAAGGAGTCATCATAAATTTAAGCGATCGCGTTTCTGAATTCTATCTCTATCTTATTCGGGGAATACCGAGATCGCCTCTCTCAAACACTCAGCCACCGTTGGGTGATTGTCACAGGCAGAACCAGCGATCGCCCATCCAAATCTCGTTATCATTGCAATAAGCCGCTGTAAAAGGGAGCTTCAGCTATGTTTGCCCTCGTCTCACCCGAAAAAATCCAATTACCCCCAGGGTCGGTGGTGCGGTTGCCTGCAACCTGGCAGGAATATCAGAGTTTGTGTGACCAGCGGGGAGATGGATCAATTCCGCGCCTGAAATATCGAGATGGAGAAGTATTGCTGATGTCGCCTTTGCCAGTTCATGGTCGAGATGCCCATTTAATTGCCAACATTGTGATCACCCTTTTGGATCACGATGAGCGGGAATACGATGCGTTTACACCTGTAACCATGACGCTGCCCGAAGAAAGTGGCATCGAGCCAGACTATTGCTTTTATATTGACAACTGGCAAGCAGTATCAGGCAAAAAGCGAATTGACTGGCAGCATGATCCCCCACCAGATTTAGTCATCGAAATTGATGTCACCAGCTATTCGGATGTGCAGGATTATCTCCCCTACCGCGTGCCCGAAGTGTGGCACTACAAAAATCAGGAGACATTGATTTACCAGTTACAAGACACAACCTATCAACTCCAAACCCACAGTCGCTATTTCCCAGACGTTGATTTACAGAGTGCGACCGCTCGCTGTGTACAAATTGCCTACGATCGCAATAGCAGTGCCGCTATCCGTGATCTCAGACAACGCTTAGGAAACTCATCATAACAATAACCTTTTTCAATTTTTCCTGAAGCACTAAGGTGTAATCGCCCTCTCTTCCATCTGATTCCTGCTCTACTCCCATTGCTTACTATTCCCTCATCATCTGCCCATTGGATAATTTCTGTGATGGTTCCATCTCTAGCTACTACTGCCTTACCCCTTCATTACTGCTTTCAATCTAAGCAGCGATCGCGTTGGCTCTCGCAACTGACTGAACTAATTGCCTTTCCCACCATTTCAGCATTGCCGCAGCATCGCAAGGACATCACATTCTGCGCCCAATGGTTAGCACGTCACCTAGCCGAAATTGGCTTACAGCATATTCAGGTACTACCAGGACCGAAGGGCGGACATCCCAGCGTTTATGCCGATTGGTTGCAGGCACCGGGGAAACCAACCTTGTTACTTTATGGGCACTATGATGTGCAGCCTGTGGATCCGCTCAAAGAATGGCGGACGCCCCCTTTCAAAGCCACCATCATCGGTGACAAATTATTTGCGCGGGGAGCCAGCGACGACAAAGGACAACTATTCATTCACCTGAAAGCGATTGAAAGTTATTTGAGAACCAGCGGAAGCTTGCCGCTTAATATCAAAATTTGGCTAGAAGGCGAAGAAGAAATCGGTAGTCCTAATCTCTCTGCCTTTTTGAATCGGGAAGCGAAACAACTACAGGCCGATGCAGTTTTGGTGTCAGATACGGAAATGTTGGGACCCAATCGTCCCTCTATTATTTATGGTTTACGGGGCAATCTTAACTGTGAATTAGAAGTCAGCGGCTCCCGCCATGATCTACATTCAGGCCGCTACGGGGGTGCAGTCCATAATCCCCTCCAAGCTTTGAGCGAGATGATTGCTAGGCTGCATGACCACAAAGGTCGGGTTGCCATTCCTGGTTTTTATGGACGGGTTAGAGAACTAGAGCCAGCCCAACGTCAGGAAATTCGCTGTTCCTGTGCCCGCCACCAACAGATTTTGACGGACCTCGACCTCCCTGCTGGTTGGGGAGAAGCAGGATATTCTCTGTTTGAACGCATGACTAGCCGACCGGCTCTGACTATCAATGGAATAGCAGGTGGCTACACAGGTCCAGGGGCAAAATCTGTGATTCCTAGTCGGGGCTTGGCACATTTCAGTTTTCGACTGGTGCCCGACCAAGAGCCGACAGAAATTGCTCAGCTCCTCCGCCCACATATTGCTGCCATAACGCCCCCTGCCATTCGCAGCCGCCTAAAGATCACAGGGGGTTCCCGTCCAGTTCTATTGCCCATACGCAGTTCAGTGATGCAAGCAGCCGTGCGGGCAGTCCAGCAAACCTGGGCAGTATCCCCTGTTTTTACCCGGAGTGGTGGAACGATTCCCTTGGTCGAACAACTGCATCGCCACCTGCGAGTTCCGATAGTCCTTCTTGGCTTTGGGCTACCCAATGACGATATTCATGCCCCTAACGAAAAAATGAACCTGCCCACCTTTTTTCGAGGCATCGAAACGGTGATTCGCTTTATGGCGGAGTACGCAACATGATCATTGACTGCCACTGCCACGCTGGGAAAGGTGACCTATTGACAGGTCCCTGGGACACGGATGCCCCCATTGAAACCTATTTAAGACGAGCTCAGACAGCCGGAATTGACAAGACGGTTATTTTCTCGCCGTTCCACAGCAACTATGCGCAGGCAAACGCCCGTACTGCTCGGATTGCGGCTCAATATCCAGGGCGTTTTCTCTGCTTTGCATTTGTGAATGCACGGCGCGATCGCGGTCGAATTCATCAAGTGGTGGAACAAGCCGTCAGCCAATGGAAGTTTTGTGGCATCAAAGCGCATCGTATGGATGGACCGGCAACGCGCGAGGTTTGTGAAGTTGCCAAAAAGTTTCGTTTGCCACTTCTCTATGATCCGGTTGGTCAAACGGATGTCATCGATTTACTCGCCCCGCAGTATCCAGAGGTGAATTTCATCATTCCGCATCTGGGAAGTTTTGCCGATGACTGGCGTGCTCACCTGCGAGTCATCGACCAAATCAGTCGCTATCCCAATGTCTATGCAGATACATCGGCCGTGAGGCGGTTTGACTATCTGGTCCAAGCTGTTAAACGAGGAGGCCCCCATAAGGTTTTATTTGGATCTGATGGGCCTTGGTTACACCCTGGTCTTGAGCTTCAAAAGATTCGACTCCTGGGGTTACCCCCGGAACTAGAAGCGCTCATCCTTGGCGAGAATCTTCTACGACTTACCGATTCCGTGAAGCTTGTACGTTAGGCCAGGTAAAGGAATTGAAAAATCCTTCTAGCCCCCGTCGGCACCCGTTAGGATCATTAGCGTTTAGAGACGTAGGAATTGCGCCCGCACTGATCACCAGGTCGATCCTTCTAGCGTCATTAATTTTGGTAGCTTTTGGATAAAACGCTCGATTTCATCCTGGCTAAGCTGACGCCATCCGGGCTGGGTTTGGAAGCGGTATCCCAAAAAGCTGGCTAAGGGCTGCGCTAAGACAGGGGTTGCCGACAACGCCCACAGAGCAAAAAGCCCTATAAACCAATGAAAATACAAGGTTTTCCCTATCCGTGGCCAATGCCAGTCTAATCCACCTCTTTGTGGAGAGACCCATTTTTCCTATGGGTGCCTCGAAATCCTAGATTGAAGAAAGCAGTCCTTAATATTTATGATTCTTGGGCCGATTATTTTTCCCAAAAGCCGCAATACCTTACATTGGAATAAATACCTTTTGGCCTGTGGTTATGCCTGCCGAACCAATACTCCTCGATTTTGAAAAACCGCTTATGGAATTTGAACGCAGCATTGCTCAAATTCGGCAGATGGCGGAGGCAGGTAACGAAGATGTCTCGGAACAAGTCAACCAGTTAGAATTTCGAGCCGCCCAACTACGCCACGAAATCTTTGCCAATCTCACCCCTGATCAGCGTCTTAAAGTTGCCCGCCATCCTAGTCGCCCCAGCACTCTCGACTACATACAAGGCATCTTCGAAGACTGGACGGAACTGCATGGTGACCGAGTCTATAGCGATGACCCGGCGATGGTCGGCGGAGTTGCCTGTTTGAAAATGCAGGATGACAACGACGGTCAACCCGTAGTTATTATCGGTCAGCAGAAAGGCCGCGACACGAAAGACAATATCATCCGCAATTTTGGGATGCCCCAACCCGATGGGTACCGTAAAGCACTCCGGTTGATGGAACATGCCAACCGTTTTGGGATGCCGATTCTAACGTTTATTGACACACCGGGTGCCTACCCAGGCTTAGAAGCAGAAAACCGAGGCCAAGGAGAAGCCATTGCCCGCAATCTCCGAGAAATGTTTAGTCTGGAAGTGCCGATCATTTGTACCGTGATCGGGGAAGGAATGTCCGGAGGAGCTTTAGGCATTGGTATTGGCGACCGAGTCCTTATGCTGGAGCACGCGGTTTACTCCGTCATTTCTCCTGAAAGCTGTTCTTCTATTCTTTGGCGGGATGTTCAACACATCAAAGAAGCGGCCCGCTCTCTGAAAATTACGGCCTTTGATTTGAAGAGCATGGGTATTATTGATCAAATTATTCCTGAACCTCCAGGAGGAGCCCATCGAGCCCCCTTGGTTATGGCCCAGACCCTAAAAGAAACTTTGGCCAACAATCTCCTAGAACTGCAAGCGATGACGGGGAAAGAACGGCGTAGCCAGCGCTATCAGAAGTTCCGGTCTATGGGCCAATTTCTGGAGTGATCCTTTTTGGAGACAGACTTATACAAACACTTGAGGATGGGTCACGTTCGTTCTGTGAGTTCCTTGCCGGTGCATGTGGGTTGCTTACGAATCCTAGGGCGGAAAGTCGAGGTTATTGTCTAGGTCGTTTGACGAAAGGGAAATTAAAGTACGCTTGGTATTTTGGGAATGGGCTGATTAGCGATTTACCGTGAGGTCAAGTTAAGCAGCAGTGGGCGACTGGCCGGGGTGCAGTTTAATCCGTGAAGCCAAAGCTATAGACTGAGTTATTGTGTTAGTGTGCAATACCCGATCGAATGATCCGGCTTGGCAATCCAGTGAGTGCGCTGGTTTCTGCTTACTTCTGAAGCAACAGGAGGAAGGCTCTGTGGAGTTTTCCAAAAATGCCTTCTCCTACCTCTTTTTCTCATTCATATTAGATGCGATGAAAAATCATATGCCACTACCTAATCCTCTGAAAACCCCCTCTTTTCTCCAAAAACTTCAGTGGGTCGCTGATCCTGTAGGATATATGGAAAAAGCAGCCAAGGAATACCCTGATATTTTCAGTGCTGAGATAGTTGGTTTTGGGGAGTCCTTGGTATTCGTGAACCATCCCCAAGCCATTCAAGAAATTTTAACCAATGATAGAAAAAAATTTACAGCCCCTGGCGATCTAAACAAAATCTTACAGCCCTTAACGGGGGACTATTCCATTTTTATGCTGGAGGGAGACCAACACAAACGACATCGGCAGCTGATGATGCCCTCTTTTCATGGAGAGCGAATGCGAACCTATGGTCAGTTGATCTGTCATCTCACCGAAAAAGTCTTTAGTCAGTTACCACAAAACTTGCCCTTCTCGGCTCGTAGCGCAACGCAAGAGATTTCCTTGCAAGTTATACTACAAACTGTTTTTGGCGTGTATGAAGGGGAACGTTACCAAAAGCTCAAGCAGCTATTGGCATTGCTGGTAGATGTCTTTCGATCACCACTTACTTCTAGCTTCCTGTTTTTCCCCTTCTTGCAAAAAGATTTAGGCGCTTGGAGTCCTTGGGGAAGGTTTGTGCGCCAACGACAGCAAATTGATGAATTACTGTACGCTGAAATCGCTGAACGCCGGGAGCAAACCAATCCAGAACGCATAGATATCCTTTCCTTACTCATGTCTGCTCGTGATGAAGACGGCAAACCGATGACCGACGAGGAATTACGCGATGAATTGGTCACCCTTTTGATAGCTGGATATGAAACCACAGCATCGGCAATGGCTTGGGGACTCTATCGAATTCATCAAAATCCAGAAGTTCGTGAAAAACTACTCCAGGAAATTGATTCCCTTGGTGATCACCCAGACCCGATGAGTATTTTCCGGCTACCTTATCTCACGGCTGTCTGTAATGAAACTCTGCGGATCAACCCTGTGGGAATGGTCACCTTTCCCAGAGTCGCGCAAGAACCCGTTGAACTACTGGGATATAAGTTGGAACCTTGTACGATAGTGGTCGGCTGCATATATCTTGTCCACCAGCGGGAGGATTTATACCCAGAACCCAAACAGTTTCGACCAGAGCGCTTTCTGGAAAGGCAATTTTCTCCCTTTGAATTTATGCCATTTGGCGGTGGCGTTCGTCGCTGTCTGGGTGAAGCTTTGGCTGTATTTGAAATGAAGCTAGTATTGGCAACCATATTGTCAGGCTATCAGCTGGCGCTAGCTGATCATCGACCTGAACGACCTCAGCGTCGCGGTGTTACCCTCGCCCCTGCCAGTGGCGTCAAAATGGTCGTTACGGGACAACGTCAGCGCCAAGGGTCTCAAATGGTGACCGCAACTAATTAGCATTGAATCTAACAAGGTCTAAGGCATTCGGATTCAAGTGCGGGTGATTGAGTACACCCTTGAGGAGGATGGCCAGCCACAGGAAACTCTCTAGGGGGGATGCAGTAACTGAGGGCAGACCGAGTATGGGCAAGCTAAACCCTCTTCCTGGATGCTCAAAAAATCTCTACTCACAGAGTCAATGATTCTGATAGACTAAAAAGCCTGCGAACATGGCAATGTAGCTCAGTGGTAGAGCAAGCGGTTCATACCCGCTTTGTCGCTGGTTCAAATCCAGCCATTGCCACCAGGTTTTGTACAGCCAGCAAAGATATTCGCGGGTTATCAGCTCTTCCGCGAACCAAGGGCGCCAATGAATTCTTTAAAGGCTTAAAGTTCGGCCTTAGAAGAAAACTAGCCCTGGTTGAGACTTTGAACAAAGGTACGCACCACAGGTCCTGTAAATCGGTCCACAAATCGTTTCATAAAATCTAAAAAGTCATCTTGCATTTGATGATCTGCATTATCTGAAATAATGCGAACCACGGTAAAGGGAATCTCCTGACTATGGCATACTTGCCCGACCGCTGCACTCTCCATATCGACACTCAACGCATTAGGAAAGAGATTCAAGAGCTCTGACTTTTTGACGGGATCAAAAATTACTTGATCTCCGGTCAGGGCTAATCCGCGATGAACCATCAGTTCTACAATCCCAAATTCAGCCAGTTCCTCAGGACTAAAGATGCATTGTTGAATAACCTGCCTACAGGCTTGATAGGCATTTTCGAATAAGGGTGTGGAACTGATCAGTTCTCGCCTGCCTAAAAGGGGGATTTCTCCTTGGGGGAAAAAAGGTCGGGCATCCATATCATGCTGGGCAACGCCTGTGGCAATCACAATATCGCCCCGTCGAATTTGAGGACTGAGCCCCCCGGCTACACCGATAAAAAGCACAGCATCCACACCAAAGAAGTCAATCATGCATTGGGTATGCGCTGCGGCGGCTACCTTACCCCAACCCGAACGTCCCAACACAATGGACAAACCTGAGAATTGACCCTCATGAAAGGTTGTGCGTCCGCGTGAAACTCGCCTTGCTTGCTCTAACTCGTGCTCAAGCGCCCTAGTCTCTTCTTCCATCGCGCTGAGAATACCCAGCTTTTGGATACGCATGGGGAATGGTCCTTTAGGATATTCAGCACGAAGTCACTCTTGCTTGTAGGCATAGTCTAGCCCTCTCCTCTCCCTCGAGGGTAACCAGTTCTGGCATGGCTGATTTGCAACGATTCCGGGCTTGGGTTTAAGCTATATTACCAAGCACAAGTGTTCCATAGGTTTCTAAAGGAACAGGGTTCTGCCTGAGGCGTCTGGAGATAGCGTAGGCTTTAACATGGCACATCCTGATTCCCTATCCTCCCAAATCACCACAAGTATCTCATGCTACATTTTGCCGGTATGCCGGTACACATGTGGTTCTGACTGAGGTCAGTTATGGTCAATGAAACGAATCAACAAACTATGAACAATAAGACGGGCATGAGCAAAATGTTAATTGGGAAGGATCTCAATGGACGCTACCGTGTCATCTCTGCCCTGGGAACAGGTGAATTTAGCACAACTTATTTAGCTGAAGACCAGCACCGTCCGGGGCATCCTCGCTGTGTTGTCAAGCAACTGCAGTTAGACAGTGACAATGCCCAGTTAGTAAAGGTGAAACGACGGCTCTTTAACACGGAAGCAGAAATCTTACAAAAAATTAGCCATCATGAACAAATACCCGAATTGCTAGCCTCTTTTGAGGAAGAAGATCAGTTTTTTTTAGTGCAGGAATTTATTCCTGGCCCTTCCCTTGTTGCCGAGATTCTCTCCGAGCAAGCCCTATCTGAGCCGTGCGTAACCAAACTTCTCAAAGAAATTTTGAATGTATTGGAGTTTGTCCATGCCAAAGGCGTAGTCCACCGTAATCTCAAAGCAGACAACCTTATTCATCATCAGCAGCTTGATAAGTGGGTACTTATCAACTTTGCTTCAGAGAAAGTCCCAAAGGAGATTAGCAGTCCATTGAGGGACCAAAAGAGAGGTTTGGAGGTGGCTTTCACCCCCTCAGTCAAGGCTAGCGAGCCGACCATCAGCACCTCTTCAGCCAGCACCGATATTTATGCCCTTGGGATGATTGGCCTGCAAGCACTGACAGGGATGCCTCCCAGTGAACTTGAGCGAGACCCAAAAACGGGCGAGATACGCTGGCCTGCTGAGATAACCTCCCAGGTGAGTCCCAAGCTTAGAACCATCATCTCAAAGATGGTATTGCACGACTCTAGGCAGCGGTACTCCTCAGCCACAGAGGTGTTACAAGCACTAGATACTTCGCCAGCTTTCCCCCTGCCCAAGTATTCAACAAAACCTCCACAGTCTGGACCATCGGCTGAGGCAACTCCACCAGCTCCAAAACCGATTACTACATCATTTAATTCTTCTTTGAAAGACGATCCTTTTGCTCCCTTGCCTAGCGTGCGTAAAATGCCAAGTAGAACAAGAGCGAAGGATCCTGAAATCCGCACTGAACCTTTGGAGGCGAATTCTGTCTTTGCCCAACCTGAAACGGCAGAGGCCTCTACCTCTACCTCTCCCTTGTTTCTGTGGATAAGTGGGCTTGGAACCCTAGCAATCTTACTTGCTACTACTGGTTTAGTTTTTTGGGTCATGTCGACTTCGGACGCTAATAATACGCCTGTGAGCAGTAAGCCTCCTGCTCCGGAATTATCCCAATTATTAGATGCTGAGCAACGCGCCCTGCTCCAAGAAGCGGGTGCCCCTATCCAGTCGCAAGCTGGGAGTAAAGCTTCTAGTCAGAACCAGGATTCCCCTTTGGAATCTAAGACTCCCACTCCTGAGATACAAGAGGAAGTTCCAGTTCCTCCTCAGCTAAAAATCCCTACCGCGCAAGTCCCAGCGGCTCAATCAGAGCTCAATAGTGCCACACCGAAACAGGACCCGACAAAAGCTAATCTGTCCACCCCTCTAGTCAAGAGTGAAGGGTCGGCCAGTTCACAGACTGACTTTGTACTGGCCAACCCTTCACTAGCCAATACAGCCCAGGGATCAGACCCTGCTTCCACCCTCGCTCTCCCCAAGGCGGAAAACAAGGCCACCCTGGAAACGAAGCAAACAGAAGGGGATAGAGGAAATAGTCCTATCTCTAATCAAGTTCTTGTTGCTAAAAATAGCCCGGAAGCCAACAAAGCAGAGACTCCTACCCCTCTGCCCTCGGTGAATCCAAATACGGGGGGAAGTCGTAAGACGATCGCTGCGGCGAGCCCAAGTAGTGGCCGAGTTGATGTTTCTCTGGTCAATGCGACAGGCACTGTCGTTTCTTATCAGGTTCTCGGTAATACGGACGAGCGCTCTCTATCCGCTGATATGAGGTCTAATTTGCGAGGCCTGCCAGCGCCAGCTAATGTAAGTTTCTACCGTCCAGACCGTGGTCCGATTGAAGTTAGTATCAAGACCATAGCACCGGGCAAGATAGAGGTCACACTCACGCGTGGTTACGGTCCTGAAACTGACCACAGCTTCATAACTGTCCAAGCTTCCGGCAAAGTTATCCTAAACTAGTTCTGGCTGGATAGAAGTCTAGAAGAGGGTTTGCCGAGATTTTCAAGTTGGGTTGTATGCATTTTACTTTCAACTTTAGAGACCTTTGCGAGAGGTTGTGCAAAACCCCGATTCTTGGCTTCTGCTAGGGGATCTCCAGGTTTCTGATCAGGCATTTAGGACGTCCTTAGGACACAATATGTAAATAGTTGGCGATTGCACCGGCTAGGAGAGCCTTATTGTGGACGCGAAGTATAACCCCAAAACGATAGAACCCAAGTGGCAGCAGCAGTGGGAAGAGCAAGGGCTGTACAAGGCCAGGGAAGATTCCACTAAGCCCAAGTACTTTGCCCTTTCGATGTTTCCCTATCCTTCTGGGGACCTGCACATGGGCCATGTGCGGAACTATACGATTACCGATGTGTTGGCGCGCTATCGGCGTATGCAGGGATATAACGTGCTGCACCCGATGGGTTGGGATGCTTTTGGGCTTCCGGCAGAAAATGCAGCCCTTGACCGGGGGATTCATCCACGGACCTGGACCTATAGCAATATGGCCCAGATGAAGAAACAGCTCAAGCCTTTGGGGCTTTCCTATGATTGGGACCGAGAATTGGCGACCTGTTCTCCCAAGTATTACCGCTGGACCCAAAAACTATTTTTAGAATTCTTTGAGGCCGGTTTAGCCTACCGAAAGGCTGCTGTAGTCAACTGGGACCCAGTCGACCAGACCGTTTTGGCCAATGAACAGGTAGATGGAGAAGGTCGTTCCTGGCGCTCTGGAGCCAAGGTGGAGAAACGTCCCTTGGAGCAATGGTTCTTCAAAATCACGGATTACGCCGAAGAATTGCTGAATGATTTACAAAAACTTCCCCACTGGCCTGAACGGGTCAAGGTGATGCAGGAAAACTGGATTGGAAAATCGTCGGGAGCCTACCTGGAATTTCCGATCCAAGGCATGGCTGAAAAAATACCGGTCTATACCACCAGACCGGATACGGTCTATGGCGTAAGCTATGTGGTCTTGGCTCCAGAGCATCCCTTAGTCACTCTGGTGACGACAGCGGACCAGAAAGTGACGGTGGAAGCTTTTGTCCAAAAAGTTACCAGCGAATCGGAAATGGACCGGACCGCTGAGGACCGTCCGAAGCAAGGGGTACCCACGGGAGGAGTAGCGATTAATCCCTTCAACGGCCAAGAAGTCCCGATTTGGATCGCAGACTATGTGCTCTTTGAATATGGCACTGGGGCGGTGATGGGCGTGCCGGCCCACGATACGCGAGATTATCAGTTTGCTACGCAGTATGGCCTGCCGATTGTTCCTGTAATTACCGCTCCAGGGAAAGACCCCGTAACCGATGCAGCCTATACCGAGCCTGGCATCTTGGTGAATTCAGGATCGTTTGATGGTCTCGAATCCACTAAGGCGACAAAAGAAATCACCGCCCATGCTGAATCTCAAGGCTGGGGCAAAGAGCAAATTCAGTATCGTCTGAGAGACTGGCTGATCTCCCGTCAACGCTATTGGGGTTGCCCGATTCCGATTGTGCACTGTCCAGACTGTGGCTTGGTCCCTGTTCCAGATGATCAGCTGCCCGTCCTCTTGCCAGAAGATTTTGAACTCTCTGGGCGTGGAGGTTCTTCTTTGGCGAAGGTAGAGGATTTTGTCTATACTACGTGTCCCCATTGTGGCAGAGCGGCTAAGCGGGAAACCGACACGATGGATACGTTTATCGACTCTTCCTGGTACTACCTGCGGTTTAGTGATGCAACGAATGCGAACCAGCCTTTTGACTCCGCGTCTGTTAACCATTGGCTGCCGGTGGATCAGTATGTCGGAGGGATAGAACATGCGATTTTGCATTTACTCTACTCCCGCTTTTTCACGAAAGTCCTGCGGGACCGTGGTCTGTTGAATTTTGATGAACCGTTCCAGCGTCTGCTCACCCAAGGAATGGTGCAGGGCTGGACGTACGTGAATCCCAACAAAAGTGGCAATGCCCAGTGGATTCCCTCTGCCAAGGTTGATCCCAGTGATCCCAAGGATCCTGAAACGGGGGAAACCTTAGTTGGTTCCTACAAAACGATGTCGAAGTCCAAGTACAACGGCGTTTCTCCTGATGAAGTGATTGCTACCTATGGAGCGGACACAGCCCGGATGTTCATTCTGTTCAAAGCCCCACCCGAAAAAGAATTGGAATGGGCTGAGGCTGATGTGGAAGGACAGTCGCGCTTCCTCAATCGCGTGTGGCGCTTAGTCAAGGAGTATCAGGAATATGTAGATAGTCCGGCCAGAGAGGACGAAAAAGCGACGTCCGATCCGAAGCCAGACCCAAAAGGAGAAAAGAACCTAAGACGAGCGATTCACACCGCCATCCAAGCAGTGACCGAAGATGTGGAGGAAAACTATCAGTTCAATACGGCTATCTCAGAACTGATGATCCTGACCAATGCGCTCTCCGATGCTAAAGCGCTCAGTGCTGCTGGGGTCTATCGTGAAGGATTGGAAACCTTGCTGCTACTCTTGGCTCCTTTCGCTCCGCATCTTGCGGAGGAACTCTGGAGTGGCCTAACGGCCCAAACTGAAGGTATTCACCGTCAATCTTGGCCCACCCTCGACCTCTCCGCTCTGGTGGCCGATACGGTGACGATTGTGGTGCAGATCAATGGCAAGACCCGTGGGACTTTTGATGCTCCCGCCGATGTTGCTAAAGAGCAGCAGGAAGAACTAGCGCGGACTTCCGAAG
>CASBPW010000184.1 GCA_949127685.1 Candidatus Sivonenia alaskensis PMM_0068
GCCGACCAATTAAGCGCTTGGCAGACTCATGACGGCGCAAAGGACTCATAATTTCCAATACTCCCTGGTCATAGGCCAACCGCGCACTACGATGTTCTCCAAGCGCTAACAAAAAAGACTCAAAAGCTTGCCAATCGAGATCATGCAAAACAACTCTTTGTTCTGCGATAGGTAAAGTCATCATGGCAGGGGAGGTCATCATTTACCTTCTTGAATCACCCATTGCTGCTAATTATAGGCTCTCCCAAGAAATTACCCAGGGCTACAAAATCTTCTACTCTCAGTTCTTCTGCGCGTACACTCTCGGAAATCCCTTGTTTTTGAGTAAATTCATGCCATTGCTCAGGAGTAACTAAACTCTTGAGACAATTACGAAGCATCTTGCGGCGGGTCGCAAAAGAGGCATTGACCAAAGTTTTTAAGAACTTTGGGTCTTGGGCCACCTGCGGGAATGGACGGGGGGCTAGATGAATCACCACAGAATCTACTTTTGGTTTCGGTCTAAAACAATGGGCCGGAATCGAGCAGACTACTGCTACATCCGCTAAATACTGGACTTTCACACTCAGCGCTCCATAGGTTTTACTGCCCGGAGGAGCAGCCAAGCGTTCTCCTACTTCTTTTTGGACCAACAAAATAATCTGCTGAAATTGCTGACGCGGTTGGTCAATGGGACCTAGGAGTTTCTCGAGAATCGGCCCTGTAATGTAATAAGGAATATTGGCTACGACGACTTCAGGCGCTACCGGTAGTTCATTTAAGTTCGTAGTGAGGATATCTCCCTGCAAGACCCATAAACGATCGGTCTCCTCTTCTTCAAAACGTTTTTGGAGCCCTTGTAAGAGGCGATGATCAATTTCTACCGCGAGGACCTGTTTAGCCTGAGCCAGCAATAATTCCGTGAGATTCCCTGTGCCTGGACCAATCTCCAAAACTGTCTCATCTCCGCGAAGATTGGCCGCCGCTGCAATAGCATGGAGCGAAGGAGGGTGCACCAGCCAGTGCTGACCATATTGTTTTAGGGCTTTGGGATTACCCATGGGCCGCCTGAGGATAGAGCGTATGAACCGTGTTTTTTTCAGTTTGGGAGCCTTATTTGCGCTGTTGTCCGTTGCAGCCGGAGCCTTTGGCGCTCATTGGCTCAAAAACCAGCTGGATGTCCAGTCCCTAGAAATTTTTCAGACTGCAGCTCGCTACCAGATGTACCACGCTCTAGCGCTCCTTGTCTTGGGCTGGGTAACGATGACCAGTGAGAATAGACTGCTCCCTTGGGCCGGATGGTGTTTTACGGCAGGAATTCTTATTTTTTCTGGTAGCCTCTATGGGTTGAGCTTGAGTGGAGTTAAGATTCTGGGTGCTGTTGCCCCCTTAGGCGGCCTCAGTTTGATGGCAGGTTGGGGAATTTTACTCACCTACGGTTTGACTCAAAAAGCTTAGAGCTCAAAAAGCGTAATTGGGTATTTTAAAAGAACAGGTTATAACTTCGAATTGTTGCTTATGAGTAAAGCCTTTGGATGTCCAAAATGTAAGCGCCCTGTAGCGAATCGCAATCGTGCCGAATGTTTGTATTGTGGTGCGGCTCTACCGGAGCAAGTTCTTTTTTCGCCAGAAGAACGAGCGCAGCGCGAAAGACGCCTGGAGCAAGAACGGGCACAGAGCGCTGCCTTTGAACAAGAATTAACCCAGCTCAAAGCGAACCTCAAAAGCAAAAAATCCTGGTACCAATTTTGGAAGAAAGAAGAGCGCTAAAAAAAACAAGAAAACTAAAACTGAGATCTGATGGCTGAGTCTCCTCTAACGAAACCACAACCGATGCAACCAGATGCATTCTGGATGGGCCAAGCATTGGAATTGGCCAAAAAAGGCTGGGGACATACTTCTCCCAATCCAATGGTCGGATGCGTAGTCGTTAAAAATGGTTTTCTGGTGGGACAAGGCTACCATCCCCAAGCAGGAGAACCCCATGCGGAAGTATTTGCCCTTCGAGAAGCGGAAGAGAACGCTCAGGGCGCGACTTTATATGTCACCTTAGAGCCCTGCAATCATCATGGACGCACGCCTCCCTGCACCGAAGCTATTGTCCAGGCAGGTATTTCCCGCGTAGTGGGGGGGATGACAGACCCAAACCCCAAAGTCCAAGGCATCGGCTATGAACATCTGCGCCACGCAGGGCTGGAAGTAACGGTGGGCATCTTGGAAGAAGCATGCACACAGCTCAATGAAGGATTTATTCATTGGGTACGGACTGGAAGGCCCCTAGGGATTTTGAAATACGCCATGACCCTGGATGGCAAAATTGCCCTCGCTTCCGGCCATAGTTTTTGGGTGACCGGGCCTGAAAGCCGGACAGAAGTGCACCGGATGCGGGCTGGCTATGATGCGGTGCTCGTGGGCGGACAAACGGTTCGCCAGGACAATCCACAACTGACCTGCCGCCTCTATCCAGGCCGTAATCCCCTCAGGGTCGTCCTCTCTCAAAAATTAGACCTGCCCTTGAATGCACAAATCTGGAACCAGGGAGAAGCGCCAACGGTAGTTTTTACTGGAACAGAATATGCTCCTGAGAAAGCTAAAGCCCTGGAAGCGATGGGCGTTGAAATCATTAGGCAAAACCCGCTCAGCCCCAAAACCGTGATGGAAACGTTAGGCCAGAGAGGTCTATGTTCTGCTCTTTGGGAGTGCGGAGGAACCCTTGCCGCAGAAGCGATTCGGGAAGGCCAAATCCAAAAAGTCCTCGCGTTTATTGCCCCGAAAATTGTCGGGGGACTGGGTTCTCTGGGCCCCGTGGGAGAACTGAGCTTTCAGCAGATGACCGAAGCCTTAGTCTTGCATGACGTTCGAATGCAAACTTTTGGCTCAGACTTTTTAGTAGAAGGCTACTTAGGGGACTAAGCTGACCCCCTATCCCGCCCTACAGAGATGCTCAAGTGCATGAAATAAGCACCCTTGGACATGCGCGATCTATCCCGCCTCTGCTTGCAGGGTTTACGCGCAAGGCGGTAGCCTGGGTAGAACATGCTCTCGACCTCACAAAAATTATGTCTACGCCCCAAAAATTAGCCCACATCACCACCTTTGGCTGCCAGATGAATAAGGCAGATTCTGAACGGATGGCCGGGTCTTTACAAAAGCTAGGATACGGTTGGACCGATGACCCCGAACAAGCGAATTTGATTATCTACAACACCTGCTCGATCCGGGATGGGGCCGAACATAAAGTCTATTCCCATTTGGGCAGACAAGCTAAACGCAAGCATAAAGACCCTACCCTCACTTTGGTTTTGGCAGGATGTGTGGCCCAACAGGAAGGCGAATCCCTAATGCGCAGGATTCCCGAACTAGATTTAGTGATGGGGCCTCAATATGCCAATCGATTAGAAGAGCTTTTAGAGCGGGTAGCGGATGGAGAGCAGGTGGTTGCGACCGAGCAGATTGAAATTCCAGAAGATATTACCAAGCCCCGTAGAGATAGTGACATTTCTGCCTGGGTGAATATTATCTATGGCTGCAATGAGCGCTGTACCTATTGCATCGTGCCCTATACCCGTGGCATAGAACAGTCTCGCCAACCGGAAGCTATTCTCCAGGAAATTCAAGAACTAGGAAAACAAGGATATGTAGAAGTTACGCTCCTCGGGCAAAATATTGATGCCTATGGACGGGATATTGACACCAATCTGTCTCAATTGCTGCGCTTAATTCATGATGTTCCTGGTATTCAACGCATTCGTTTTGCGACCAGTCATCCTCGCTATTTCACCGAAGAATTGATTCGAACCTGTGCGGAATTACCCAAGATTTGTGAACATTTTCATATCCCCTTTCAGTCTGGAGATAACCAAATTCTTTCTCGCATGGCCCGTGGCTATAGCCATCAACGGTACCGGGAAATGATTGCGAAAATTCGTCAGTATGTGCCCGACGCGTCTGTCACCGCCGATGCCATTGTTGGCTTTCCTGGCGAAACTGAAGAGCAATTCCAAAACACCCTGCAACTCATGGAAGACCTCATCTTTGATTTGGTGAACACAGCAGCCTATTCTCCGCGTCCAGGGACTCCCGCCGCTATTTGGGAGGGACAGCTAGATGAGGATACAAAATCGGACCGTCTACAGCGGATCAATCGCGTCGTAACCGATAGTGCGTTTAAGGCCAGTCAGCGCTACTTGGGCAGAACCGAAGAAATTTTGGTGGAAGCGGATAATCCCAAAAATCCTGATCAGGTTGTGGGGCGCACCCGAACCAACCGTCTCGTTTTCACCGATGGCGACATCCATCAGCTACGAGGGAAATTCATTGCTGTCTTGATCACAGAAGCTCGGGCCTTTAGCCTCACTGGAAAGTCCGTTTAGCTGCTCAGTATGGGTGTCCATGCTTCTTGTTGCAAAGCTTACTTAGGGTTCACGATCCCTTTAACTTCCCTAGGTTCGTTCTCCGTATTCTTATTGAAGACACCTTAAGTAATTCCACGCAAACTTATGAACATCACTCTTAACATTCTTTGGCTGATCCCCGCTATGTCTCTTTGCACGTCTCTAGGAGTATTACTCAGTGCGGTAATGCTTGCAGACAAAAGAAGCGAAGTTGATGCCTGAATTCAGACATTAACTATGTTTTCTTCTGAAGATCATTCTAAAAAACTTCAACCGTTTAAGTTTGCGACACTGAGACTGCTGTATGGCATTTAGGCAAACAAAGAGCATCCCAATAGGATGATCCACACCGAAGGTGCGCTGGAGAGGCCGAGTACTCGGGTTTTCATGCATAACCTATTCCACTCTTACTACCAAGAAACCTCAAAAACTCTCTGGCTGCTCGCTTTGGTAAACAAAATTTACTAGCGCCCTTGGGATTCCCACGAGAATCCCAAGGGCCAGGAACAAATTTCAAGCGATCTCTAGGTCTGGGGATCGAGTTCCTTCTCTGTAGCGAGCTATTCTCTGAATACAATAGGGGGATGGATAGCACTACCTTAAGACAAGAAGCGATCACGCTCATTAATTCCGCTACAGAAGTTTTAGATGAATATTTAACCCTCCATAACCGTCTTTTTTCCTGGAAGAACCTTCTAGGCTGGAATAAGTTTGAAGACCTAAAAATAGCTATCCCCCTAATCCAGAGAAAGTTAGGAGAGATGGATCAGCAGGCCAAGGATTATCTGGAGCAAGCAAAGTCTCTGGTGGATCCCATGGCAGATAAAACAACGCTGGTTGAGTTCTACACGCTGATGGCTAATTATCTCGATTCTTTAAAAATGGCTGCCCAAATTCTGGGTCGCCTATTGGTTCAAATCGAGGCTAAATCAAAGAAGGTGGGAGAATTCAAAAAATCCACCTATGAAACAGAAATGATGATGTACAAGCAAAAAGTGGACAAATATCAACTCTATGGCATGGAACTCAATGCGCTAATTAATAGACTCAAAGCTTAGATGTCCATGTACAGCTATGTTCGATGGCATGAAATATATCGTTCGAGTTTGGCAATGTCCTAGATCAACCTCTTCCTATAGCAGACATTTTCTGGCTGGGGATGGCCGTCAGTATGGGCCTAGCGGTGACGATTTTGCACGCTCTTGGACGTTTCCTATCCGCTCCTCCACTAAAATAGGGAAGCCCAACCTTTGTCCTCTCCATGCCTACGCTTTCTTTAGCACTACCGACTACCCATTATGACATTGTGATTGAGGCAGAGGGGCTGGCAACGCTGGGAGCGCGGATGCAGACGCTCAAGCTAGGCCGTAAGGTCCTGGTGGTGAGCAATCCGCAAATTTATAAGCACTATGGCGAAAGGGCTCTCGCTGCTCTGACCGATGCGGGCTTTGCAGCAGAGGTCCTCCTCTTGCCAGGGGGGGAACGCTATAAGAACCTTGCCCATGTCCAAAAAGTCTTCGACCGAGCCTACGCAATGGGTTTAGAACGTTCGTCTACGCTGGTAGCTTTGGGTGGGGGCGTGGTTGGAGATTTGACGGGCTATGCAGCCGCCAGTTGGCTCAGAGGCATCAACTTTGTCCAGGTCCCAACTACTCTGCTGGCCATGGTAGATGCTTCCGTAGGGGGAAAAACAGGCGTCAACCATCCCCAAGGAAAAAACCTGATTGGGGCTTTCTATCAACCTCGCTTGGTTTTGATGGACCCCCAAACGCTGAAAACGCTTCCCAGTCGTGAATTCCGGGCCGCGTTGGCTGAAGTGATTAAGTATGGAGTGATTTGGGACCGTACGCTCCTAGACGTACTGGAATCTCAACGCCGTTTAGACCAGTACCGTGCGATTACACCGGAGTTTTTGACTATGATTTTGGAACGTTCCTGTCAAGCTAAGGCTGAAGTCGTTCAGAGTGATGAGCGGGAGCAGGGACTAAGGGCCATTTTGAACTACGGGCACACGGTAGGCCATGCTTTAGAAAGTCTCACCCATTACAAAACCTACCGTCATGGAGAAGCCGTCGGCCTCGGCATGGTGGCTGCTGGACGTATTGCCGTGGCAATGGGTCTCTGGGATCAAGCAAGTTGTTCGCGCCAAGAAAAACTCCTTGCAAAAGCGAAGCTGCCCATAACTCTACCGGGGACTTTAGATATAGAACGTTGTATCGCGCTCACCAGAGGAGACAAAAAGGTACTGGATGGACGCGTCCGCTTTATCTTGCCTTTAAGCTTAGAAGATGGTGTTAGCTTAAAAGGCCCGCATCTGGCTAAGATGACAGACCAAGTTTCTACGGACTTGTTAAAAGAAATTCTTGTGGGGATGACCCTCTTACCGTTTTGATGGAGCGGAGGTCGGGGGGTGAGGTAACTGTATTACCCTAGAACTATGCGCCAACTGCTCTATCTTGAGATTCCTCATCCCACGGACCAGGTTCTTTCTTGGCTGCAATCCTGGCGCTGGACAGGGGCAGACCACACACCAACACCCGATGGCCTAAAGTTTTCTGTAGGCGATTCCGAATTTTCGGTCTTTTGCTGGAATGTACAACGCACCACCTACCTTAAATTGTTTCAATGGCGTGGGCAATCTTTTGTCCAAGAAAAAGAACTAATAAACAGCCTTACTACTCAGATCCGTGCAGCTTTTCCCAGACGCTATCCAAGCCTACCCGAAATTGATCCCACCGCGAATATCTTTGACTCCCTTGCCCCTTATTATCCCTTAACCGCGCAATTTTTTCAGCGTATTCCGAAGGGTGAGGAAGCCCTGAAGAAATGCTACTGGTGGGAAAAAACCTGGCGAGAGAATATTAAGCAACCGGGGACAGCAAAAGCAAAACAGGTGCTCTTTCGAGAGAAACCAACGGGAGTCGCTACCCTCGAATTTGATTTGGTTTATAGTGGGGCCGCTTTAGGGGTGATCCACGCAGCGATGATGGCGCGCTTGGGTTGGCAGGTAGCGGTCATGGAGCGGGGGCCCTTTGGCGGGATGAACCGAGAGTGGAACATCTCACGGGCTGAGCTGCAATCTTTTGTGGAAGTGGGCTTATTTACGGCGCAGGAAGTGGAAAGCCTGATTTTCAAAGAGTATCGAGATGGCTTTAACAAATTCCACGATGGAAACGTTCCCAAACGCGCCGTAGCCGCTATTTTGTCCACACCTACGGTCTTGAATGTTGCCCTGGATGCCGAGCGATTACTCCGACTTTGTGGAGAGAAACTGCTGGCCGCAGGAGGTGTGATTATTGACAATACCGAATTTCAGAAAGTCTCAGTCTGGGATGATGGGGTCTGTATTACCGGACGTAATCGTGCAACCAATGAAAACGTCCAGATTACAGGACGAGTATTCATGGATGCGATGGGTTCTGCCTCGCTGGTGGCTCAACAGCTCAATGATGGAAGAGCTTTTAATTCTGTTTGTCCAACAGTGGGTGCTGTTGTAGAAGATGGCTTTGAGGATGGGGTTTGGGACTATGATTTAGGCGATATCCTCTATTCTCATGGGGATATTTCACGGGGCAGACAGCTAATTTGGGAATTATTTCCCGGTAAAGACAAAGAGCTGACGTTCTATCTATTTCACTATCACGAAGTCCATCCGCAAAATCCTGGTTCTCTTTTAGAACTCTACGAAGATTTCTTTGCGATTTTGCCAGAGTATAAGCGCTGTAACCTGGAAAAATTGAAGTGGAAGAAGGCTACTTTTGGTTATATTCCTGCCTACTTTAGTGTGGGAGAGAAGTCTAGAAAAGCAGCCTATGATAGAGTTTTGGCGATTGGAGACGCAGCCTCCTTGCAATCTCCCCTGGTGTTCACCGGTTTTGGCTCTCTAGTCCGAAACCTGCCTCGGCTCTCTAACTTACTGGATGAAGCCCTCCAGTTTGATTTGGTAACCGGAAATGATCTTGATAGAATCCGGGCCTATCAAAGCAATATCACCGTCACCTGGTTATTTTCAAAGGGGATGATGGTGCCTACGGGCCAAGAACTTCCGCCTGAACGGATCAATGCCATTCTCAATACGTTTTTTGGGATCATGGCGGAAGAAGACCCCAAGATGGTGGATGACTTCATCAAGGACCGAGCTGGATGGTTGGCCTTTAATCGGATGGCGGTCCGGGCTGCCTGGAAGAATCCGATGTTGCTGGTTTGGATTTGGCAATTGACGGGGTTTAGCTATTTCCTCCGTTGGTTCCCCAGCTATCTGGAATTTACGGCCCATAGCTTTTTGGGTTGGACCTTCGGCGGCTGGTTCCCTGCTCTCCTCTGGCGTTTAGAGCCATTTCTGAAGAGCTTTTCTCCCCGCTTATGGCATCGCCTTTTGGCCTGGACGTACCGTCTCAATTACTCTGTGGGGAAGCCTCAGTCGGTAAAGGCACGAAAAGTTTATAAAGCAGCCGTGAAAGTTTCATAAAGTTCAATATTTTCACGCTCTTTTTGGGTAACTTAAGTCCAAATACCTGCAGCTAATTTCTCTTTTATTAGGTTTGAAAGAGTCGATTTTGTATATCAATGACGTGTGAACTCCTCTATATAGCGGTTCTCATTCGGATAAAATACAGTAGGGAGGTAGTCCAAGGCCCCCTATCCGATCACCCATTATGAAAGC
>CASBPW010000185.1 GCA_949127685.1 Candidatus Sivonenia alaskensis PMM_0068
ACTCAGATGGAGAACTGATCACCGTCCCCAATAGTGCCATTATCAAAGTCAGGAACCTGACCCGAAGCTGGTCGCGGGTGAATTTCAGCATTGATGTAGCTTATCAGACCGACCCAGAAAAGGCGCTGTCGGTCATGCAAGAGGTCGCCCAGAAACTGTACGATGACCCTGAATGGCAGAACAAGATTGTGGCTGAGCCAACCGTGCTGGGTATCGATAGCGTATCCCATAGCGGCATGAAGATTACCACCTGGATTCAAACAGAGCCTGGAGAGCAGTTGGCAGTAGGCCGAGAGTTTCGCTTGCGGGTGCGCAGGGCTTTGGAAGAAAATGGTATTGAAATTGGGGCGCCCCGGCAAACCTATGCCCTGGAGTCATCCTCAACAGAGGCAGATGATCAGCGTAAGGGTCTAACGGAGAATGCGATAGCTCAAGAGTAGGTGTCAGAGAGCGATCGCCCCGCCGTGAAAACGCTCAATTACAATGCCATCAGTATTCGACCACCCTGTCGACCTTGAGAATCCAGCCTGCCTCGCCGGGAACAAGCTTGTACTGAAGCTGCCGAGTACCCCCGGTTGGTTTGGCGTTGGTGTCGGTATCACGATAAATAGGAAAGCGCTGGGCGAGAACACTTTCGACCACGGCGAACTCGTCATGCCCCATGTAGCCTTTTGAAGCCACCTTGTTCTCTGTTAAGGGAGGCAGGTAGATTTCGCTGAGCGATTTGCGCCGATTTACCGAATACGCCACCAGCGAACCGTAGGAGCCGCTGCCTGCGGAAGTGACATAGACATAGATCTCGGGGGAACCATCCACATTCAGGTCTGCCACCTCCGCACCGGTGACCGTTCCGTTGATCGTCCGCTCGACGGGCGAATTATCGATTTCGAGGCCGGCCGGAACGATGCGAAGCGTATTGGTCGAGCCTTTATTTGCACTCGTAACCCGGAATCGGATGCCCTGTAGTTCAAGCGTCCTGTCAAAAGACGTGCCGGTTACGGGCGATGCTTTCGATACTGCAGCCGCTTTCTTGTCCCCGCCCGCAATGCCCACCTCAAGCGTGTAATTTGCAGTTTCGTTGCGTCGGGCTGCATTGCGCATCAGGTAGACGCGGATCGTGTACACCCCATCGGCGGGTAGCTCGGCCTTGAAACGGTTGCCGGAGGTGGAGCCCACGAATATCGCCTCGTCTGAACCGGGAGGCAGCACGTTGAAATACGCTGACAGGTTACTCGGCTTGAAGATAGCGACCATCGATTGCCCCGCGCTGGCGCGCACCTGATAGTCGACGCTCTGATCGCCCTTGATCTTGCCTGTAATGATGGTACCAGTTTTACCCTTTTTGAACTGGATTTGCTCCTGTCGAATGGCCACCTCGGCTGAAGCAATTGTGGTTCCGAGAAGCAAAACAGCCAGTACACAAGCAAGCAATGCTTTCAAGAAGAATAATCCTCCTCTGTTGGAAGACGGCAATGCCCAACGACCCAAGCTCAGCGACCCAGCCCGCGAGGGGCCAGGCTGGCAAGTAGAGTGCGGTGGCCGGGTTCGCGGTAGTGCATAGTTAGCCTGCATCGATTGGCTCCAATAACGAGGGGGTATCTATCAAAGCAGCTGATGGGCTTGCGCCACAACGGTGCTGAACTGTGTAGAGGTCTCTGCTGATTCCTCGCCAGCGCAGGAAAGCCAAAGCCAATATTCAATATTGCCCTGGGGACCTCGAACCGGAGAATAGGTCACGCCCTGAAATTTCCAACCCAAAGATTGAGCAGCTTTCCAAACGTTTTCCAACACAGAATGGTGTACTTCTGGAGAGCGAACCACCCCATTTTTGCCTACTTGAGCCCGTGTTGCCTCAAACTGCGGTTTGACCAAAAGCAGCAATTCTTTCGGAGCCTCCAATAAGTTATAGAGCGCCGGTAAAACCTTGGATAGAGAGATAAACGAGATATCCACCGTAGCGAAGTCAGGCTTGGGGTCGTCTGGCCCATAGAGTAGTTCTGGGGTGAGATGGCGCAGATTGGTGCGTTCCTTTAGTACGACGCGGAGATCTGTTTGCAGTTTCCAAGCGACTTGGCCATAACCAACATCAATACCGTAAACTTTGGTAACTCCAGACTGCAGTAAACAATCGGTGAACCCTCCCGTAGAGATGCCTCCATCCAGACAGATTCGGCCTTGAGTCATAATCGGAAAATTTTGCAAAGCGCCCCTTAATTTTTCTCCCCCTCGTGACACATACAGAGGAAGAGGATCCATGTAAATCTCTGCCTTGAGCGGATCAAAAGTCTCTGTGGGCTTATCTACCAATTGACCATTTACACGCACCCGACCTGCTCTAATCATGCCCTGAGCTACTTGACAAGAATTAACAAGCTCAAGGTCAACTAATATTTGGTCTAAACGTTGTTTGATCATCTAGCTTTAGCCTTCCCGGTCCCTCCATAAATATAGTAGGGATTCTGATCACTTAGCTTGGGGCAACATCGAGCACAATGGAACTCCCAGACTTCGGAAGCAGCGCACAGAAGATATTCCAAAAGTTAGGGAACTATAACTAGGTAAAGTTGACAGAGATCAAAGCTGTGAAATTATTTTTTCTATGTCTTTATATCTTACTTACTATTTCTCCTGCTCTTGCTCAAAAATTGCCTAATTGGCTCGAGAAACAGGTGCGTTCCGGCTCTTTATCCGATCAGGAAGCAGTCCTACTTTGGAAAGGGAGTAGCAATACTCCGCAGCCTTCAATACCTATTCAACTGGCTAAGAAAAATCAGAGAGATGCGACTCATTCTTCAGAATCCAGAAAGGCAACAAATATTATGTCTCCTGGCTGCCCCGATGTAATCGTTTCAGATATCAAAGCCCGTTTTCCCTATGACACTATTGTTGAAGGACCACGTTTTGGAACCAAACGATATACAGAGAGGTTAGAAGTTATCGGTGGAAATGTCCGTTTCCCCAGAACGGGGGATTCAGATAGCTTCCATGTACGTTTTCTTACTGCCATTAAAGAATCAGCACCATTCACGCGGCCTCAATGCGGTCATCCCAGTGGAACATTGACAGTCTCTGCCAGAAATATCCGAAACTCCATAGGCCAATGGTCGCTTGAAATCGAATTACTGGATTCAACCTTGAAATAGTAAATCTAAAAAAGCGGGGTTCATACCCCGCTTTTTTAGATTTAACGACGACCAGATTTGCTCTTGCGTCCGCTGACAATGAACTTGCTGCTGAGTTTCTTTTTCTTTCGAGTCTTGTATCCAAGGGTAGGCATGCCCCAAGGAGTACGAGGCTGTCCCCCAATCGGAGATTTACCTTCCCCTCCACCATGGGGGTGATCCACCGCGTTCATGGTGACACCCCGGTTATGCGGACGGCGACCCAACCAACGCTGACGACCAGCCTTACCAACCGTAATATTCTTGTGATCGATATTACCGACTTGACCGATGGTGGCGTAGCATTCCTTACGGACCTTACGTACTTCTCCGGAAGGTAGCTTAAGCGTTACATAATCACCTTCACGGGCCACTAACTGAACCGCAGCACCAGCAGAACGGGCCATCTGGGCTCCCCGTCCAGGCATCAACTCCACGGCATGGACCGTCGTACCCAAAGGGACCCGATCTAAACGTGTAGCGTTACCCACGAAAAAGTCCGCTGAATCTCCAGCAATGATCGTGGCTCCCACTTCTAACTTCAAGGGATGAAGAATATAACGACGTTCTCCGTCTTCATATTGAATCAAAGCAATACGAGCGTTGCGGTTGGGGTCATACTCAATGGCAATAACGTTTCCAACAATATCCCGCTTATCTCGCTTAAAGTCGATCATTCGATAGAGGCGCCTGTGTCCACCCCCGCGGAAGCGAGAGGTGATAATACCGCGGTTGTTGCGCCCTGCTTTGCGGTGCAGGCCTTTGGTGAGGGATTTCTCCGGGGTGGATTTGGTGATTTCACTAAAATCCGAATTGGTACGCGTCCGGGTTCCCGGCGTCATCGGACGGTAGGTACGAAGGCCCATCATGTACTCCTTGATAAGACAGTTCGGGGCGAATTTGCCCGTTTACTGAGATGAGCAGCGCCGCGATAGGGATTCCACGGCACTGGCAGATAGTTAAATTGGCACAGCCTTTAAATATACGACATGAGAAGAGCACACGTATAGCAGCAAAACAGAGAAGCTCCTAACCAAGTAGTAAATGTTTTTCATAAAGTATTGGTTTCTGGACTGGAGTGGGCGTCACGCCACTATTCCCTGGGGCCTTTATTTTACAATTAGTTCAGCGTGGTTTTCTTTTCTGTATCGGGCCTTCCCCCTTTGCGCCAGCCTTCTCCAAGACTTTTTTTGTAGCCTTCTCATCGCCCACCACGGCACCAGAACGCACACTCTCCTAGTGCCCAAACTCCACGAGTGTGAAATAATGTAAAAAAAAAGTTAAGGCAAATCCGTTGGAGGGTTTCTCTGCCATGGATATAAATGACAAAGAAGTGAATCAATCCACCGAGCAGCAAAACGCAGAGCGCCCTGTGGAAAATAATATGTGGCAGAGTAACGCAAGTCCGGAATGGTTGTCTGACACCTCTGAAGAGATGGAACAAGCCCGCGATGCTCTGTTAGGGGACTACAACATGTGGGTGCAACTGGCTGGGGGAACCCGCGATGATGCCCTTCAGGTTTTTATGACAGACTATCCGGGCGGCCCCATGCAAATTGGAAGCGATACCAAGTTGCGTGAATATTTGGAAGCTCATTTTCCTTGGGCGATCGCCTATAGACTGTTTGAATACCGAACCGGTATCTTCAATGCCGTTACGTTTATCGTAATGTTTGCAGGTTTAGGCTTTCTTGCCTGGTACGGCCTGAAGAAGTAATCAACGAAAAGTAAATCGCCCCCCATTAACTGGATATATGCCCTCAGCTCGCGGTTTTGTTTTAGGGCTTTTATCGTTAGCCCTACTATCCTCCGGCGCTCTCGCCGGCCAAAATGATGACTTCTATGAGGGCAACAATATTTTCATACTCTATGGGGGGAATGGAGCGATTATCCAGCCACGGGCTACGTTGGAAGAGTCGAGGAAACGGCAACAACCCGTTGTCTTATTCTTTTATGCCAATGATTCTCGGGATGCGAAGCAGATGTCTCCGATTATTTCTCAGCTCCAAGTTGTTTATGAAAAACAAGTCAATTTTATTGCCATCAACGCCGATGCCTTAGCGAACCTCCCAGAGCAAAGGGAGGCAAGAAAGTACTACCAGGGCAAAGTACCCCATACCTTCATCTTTGATGGAACGGGAAAGCTCACCTATGAAGGCTTAGGAGTTCGTCCCAATACAGAAGTGAAAGCAGCGCTTAAAGCCGTGGTTCGTAAGTAAATACTTTGGAACAATTTGACAGGATCTATTTACTCTTCCACACAGACCACTATGAACATCTATCTTCCCCACCTAGCCAGTAGAAAACCGCCTGTCCTCACGGTGGATATCGAGGAAAATTTTGCCAATCTACCCAGCCTCACCCCTATACGGGGCCAGGTTACCGTATCCCATCGAGGCAGTTTCCTGGAAATTAAGGGCCATGCCCAAACCATTACCAGCCTCACCTGCCACCGTTGCCTAGGCCAATACAACCACCGTTTAGAAGCTGACATTGATGAAATTGTCTGGCTCAAAGCAGTCGATAAAGCGATGGAAGACGAATTAGAGGACTTAGATGAACATTTAGCGGAGGATGGAACCTTAGAAGTCCATGATTTGGTTTACCAACATCTCAGCTTAAACTTGCCGTTCCAAAATATTTGTGCCCCAAGCTGTGCCGGAATTCTCCCAGCTCAAACGGATGTTCTTGAAGCGAGCAACCTCTCGGATAGCCTAGACCAACGTTGGGAAGCCTTGAAGAAGCTAAAACAGGACTAGGAGAAAGGCACAATCCTGATAAAATCAAGCCAGTCTACCGGGATTATATGCGAATAGCGCTGGATGCCATGGGCGGAGACTATGCCCCTTCAGAAATCGTCCTCGGGGGACTTTTGGCCCGTGAGCAGTTGGGCGTAGACATTCTGTTGGTGGGACATACCGCCCAGATCGAAAAAGAACTCAAAAAACATCAGGCTTTAGGCAAAGTAGAAATTGTTGAAGCGCCTGAGCAGATAATGATGGGTGATGAACCCGTTGAAGCGATCCGCCGCAAGAAGAAAGCTTCTATTTCTGTGGCCATGGACCTAATCAAAGAGGGGCGGGCCGATGCTGTAGTCGCTGCAGGAAATACGGGCGCAGCGATGGCAGCCGCCAAAATCAAGCTAAGGGCTTTAGTGGGGATTGAGCGCCCCGCGATTGGGGCCTTACTGCCCACGATGAAAGCGGACAAGCGGGTCTTGCTCCTAGATGTGGGAGCCAATATAGACTGCCGTCCTCGTTTTTTGGAGCAGTTCGGCTTGATGGGAGCAGTCTATGCTCAGTACGCTCTGGGCGTTAATAATCCACGGGTAGGTCTTCTGAATATTGGCGAGGAACCCACTAAGGGCAATGACCAAGCTTTAGAAACCTATGCGCTCCTGGAG
>CASBPW010000186.1 GCA_949127685.1 Candidatus Sivonenia alaskensis PMM_0068
ATGCCCCACTTGCTACGCCGTTATAGACCGATTGCACGTGGTTATGGCATGTCCCAGAGGGGCAGTGGTGGAGAATGAGGCTCCATGAGAGTGCTGAAGCAGGGAGTACAGAACCCGTCCCAGGGTCAGTAGCAGACCCTGCAAAGTTAATTACATCCCCCACCCTCCACTTTAGGCTGGTTAGGGGTTGCTGAATGGTCGCTACAGGTAGTTGTGCCCCCGCCAAGATGGTCGCCGAAGCATTATTACTGACCCCGGTGCTATTATCGGTGACGCGGAGTCCAACAGTAATTGGACCCGCGTTGGTATAGGTGTATTGGGCTGTTGTTCCGGTGGCATCGTTAAATAGACCATTCCCGTCCAAATCCCAGGCATAGCTAAGGGTCGCGCCTGGAGTGGGGGTACTCGAACCCGTGCCATCAAAGTTCACGGTCAAGGGGAGAGCGCCAGCCTTTGGATTAGCAGCAATTACAGCGGTGGGCAGTGAACCGCTGGCGGTGTAGGTGATACGGTGAATGTTGCCCCCCGCCACCTCTACATAGAAGAGGTCACCTGCCGGACCTGTAGTGAGCTGGACCGGATAGCCTGCGTTCGTGATAAAAGTAGCTATTGTACTGGGGTTGGGCAGCCCATTACTCCCCTTAAACATTACCCAGATACATCGACGGGCATAGTCAGCAAAAAAGAGTGCATTATTATAGGCTGCTGGATAGCTAGCGCCTGTGTAGAAAGCTACTCCTGTGACAGCAGAACCTCCCGTGGGACAGGCTTCACCGGGTACCACCTGGGCATTGTGATTGTAGGTGTAATAGGGTTGTGTCACTGCCCCAGGCTGGTTGTAAAGGTTTTTACATAAAGTTAAATTAGCGGCTTGATAGCCAGGCTGAGCATCATTGCCTTCGTAGCAAGGCCAGCCAAAATTCGAGACACTACTCGGGGGTGAGGTAATACGGTTGATCTCCTCCACATTATTCCAACCCACATCTCCAACCCAGAGTTCATTGGTACCGGGACGCAATGTGAACCGAAAGGGGTTGCGCAGACCCTCGGCAATGATGCGGCTGGCATTGACATTTAGGTCATCAAATAATGGGTTGCCGGGCCAGGCAGCACCCGTTGCTGGATCAACCCGCAAGATGCTTCCGTCAAGGGAAATAGGTTCGCTAGGGGAGCGTCGGAGGCTTTGGGAACGCAAAGCTCCCCCCTGAGCGTCAGGGTCGCCGCCACTGCCGCCACAGGGGTTACCCAGCTGACCGTAATCCACCCCATTAAAACTGGCTCCATCCCCATGGCTCACATAGAGTGCCCCATCCAATCCAAAGGCAAGTGAACCGACTGAGTGAGAAATAAACTGCTGGCACCAATCCTCAATCAGAACCTTTTCACTCCCGGTCATGACATTACCCGCTGCCTGGATGCGTGCGAGCCGTGAACTCACAATCGCGGAATTGTAGGTGTAAAGGACATAGACGTAAGGGTTAGTAGAAAAATTGGGGTCAAGGGCCAAACCCAATAACCCCCGGTCCCCGGAGGCATTGACTTGGGTGCTGAGGTCAGCAAAAATAGTCGGGGTTGTATCCGTTAAGTTATCAAACACCTTAATAATTCCGCTTTTTTCAGCCACAAAGACCCGGCCATCCGAGGCAAACTGGACATTAGTCGGGGCAGTGAGTCCGCTAAATACCACCGTGTCCTTAAAACCCGCCTGAACAGGGCCAGCTTGCACGGGAAGAACCCAGGCCAAAGCCATAAGAAGAAAGCTCAACCAGACTGGATAGAGCAGGGGAATTTTGCCCAACCTAGAGTAGCGCACACAAGTAGGAATTTTCATAGAAGCTTAGGGGAGGGAGCGATGGGGGGTAGTGTTGCAAAGTTGTTGAATTTCTTGAGGTACATTCCCCGTCGCTTGCAGCGCACAGAATCACATCCTCAGAAAGACACTTCAGCAAGGCACTATCGAGTGCAGCTAAACCGCAGAGTATCTGAAACTCATAACATCTCAATACCTCATCCGCTTGTGGCGGGGAAATTCATCTCTTGTATTGGGGGTAGAGCAACTAGACATAATCACTATCGAATCACGTCTCTACAGTGAAGCGGATGAGTTGGCTGCGCAAAAGCGTACCCTCACGGAGCTTGAAAAAATGAGGACTCCGTGAATACCCTGAGAGCCCTCAACTCTCGTCGGTCCCTTAATCTCAATAACCAGGCAGCGGAGGAGCCAGCCCTCAGGCCAAGGGTGAACCCGTAGCCTGGAGGGTTAGCCCGTGAACATCTAGGCCGATGGGAATATTTCTCGATTTGGTCGCAGAACGGGCAAAATCATCCGGAGAAAGCAAGTCTAGACGTTCCCTTCTCATTTTTTCAGATTGGAGTCTAGGTAATTGTGTCACTCTCCACTTCCTTCCTTCAAGAGGGCTGCGCAAGGTAGCAAAGGTAATTGTGGGTCGGTGGACCAGGGATCCCAGAGCGTAGCCTCTGCTCCTGCCCAACGCACTCAGCTCATACTACGCGCGCTGTTCCTCTAAGCAGGTTTTGTCATGAATACCGGAAGGTCACGCCTGAGATGCCTGCGGAGTGGCTTTTAGGCTAGACCAATTCAGCAACACGAGAATGCTTGCGGAAAGATTGCCCCGTGACTAATTCAGCCACATCCATACCATTCCCAATTACACCAGGCACGCTCGGATAGCCTGCAGAAGCACCGACAAGGAACAGATTCGGGATTTCCGTGCGATAACCTAAGCGGTTAAGCCCCACTTGTTTGGGAATCAGTTTGGCCCCGTAGATGTTGCCCTGAGGTTGGCCTAAATAGTATTCAGTGGTGGTCGGCGTCCCGTAGAGCTTCATCCGAGTGTAGTGATTGATGTCAGGAATAAGGTCGCGCACACTGTGCATTACATCCTGATAGACTTCCCGCTTTTTCTCTTTGTAGGCTTTGGGGTCGCTTGCGTGCAACTCCTTAAAAGATTCATAGGGACAAACAGTAACAATCTCTAAAACATGGTTGCCATCGGGAGCCACACCGGGTTCACGGGACTTCATCGTCGGGCAAGAGAGAAAAATCCAGGGGTGCCGGAGATTGCCTTCTAGTTGGCGTTGATAGGATGCGTTGAGATTACCGGTGGGGTAATACCAAACATTCCAGTTACCAATACCATACTTCTCTGGTTCAAAAGTGTGGTCTAAACCCAGATAAATATTGAAGGCACTAGCTGAATATTCATAATCTGTCAATCGATGATGTTCCCCTTTACTTAAAGCGCTATCTCCCATAAGTTGGACAGTCTTTTTGGGGTCTAAATCACTGATATAGGCCTTGGTCGCTTGATAGGTTTTACCTCCCGCAACAACTCCCATAACTTCATGATTCAGGACTTGGATAGATTCGACTGGAGTGTTATATTCAATCACCCCTCCTCCATCTATAATTGATGCAACAATAGTATCGACGAAAGATTTGAAGTGATACTTGGGATAGTACGCACCCTCGGCATAATCGCTTACCAAAGAAGCATGGGTAAGTAGAGCAATTTGGTCAGGAGGAAGAGCATAGTCACCGCTTTGTCCTGCTAGCAGATCCTGGAGCTTAGGAGAGAGCCCCACATAATCGTAGAGGTCTTGCAAAGTCCAATTCCTTCTGGAAAAAAGATGCCAATATTTAGGCAGCTTTAGCCAATCGGACCACTTCTGTTCATACCAATGGACTTCAGACAAGATGCTCCGTGACTCTTCATGGATATGCTTAATTTCATCGCAGTAAAGATTAATCGGACCTGCTTCTTGTGGGAAGGTGGAAAGCAAGCGCGCCCTGAGATTTTCCCAGCCCAAAGGGATTCTAAAATCAAGATCAGGCGTAATCACTCGGTCAATGCAATCAGGAGCCAAAGAACTAAAGGGAATTTCTGCTCCGATATAGTCTAAAAACTGCCGAATCGTCTGACCGGGACCACATTGGGAAATATAGTGAACATCCGAACAAAATGTGTAGTCTCCATAGCTAAAATTATGGCAAGCTCCACCCGCTAAATAATGCTGTTCTAAGACTGCTACTCGGTATCCCTGTTTGGTAAGACAGGCTGCCGTTGACAGTCCTCCTAACCCTGCTCCCAAAACCACATAATCAAAAACTTCCATGAGCGCTCTCCTTCCTTCTGGAACCTCTTCAATTGCTGAATATATTGAGTTTTTTTGTTAATCTACAAAGCTATAGACCATTTTGACTGGTCTGTCTTTGGGGTGCATCCATAAAATCAATAGCTACTACCCACACTTTCCCTTACTTCCAATTATCCTCTGAAAAAATATTTAGAGTGCATCTTTACTAGAATGGTTCTATGAATAGCATCACGCCCCTTTTGGGTCTTTCTTCAGAAGAACTCACCCGCTGGGTTATCGAACAAGGTCAGCCTTCTTACCGTGCCAAGCAACTCCATCAATGGCTTTATACCCGCAATATTCGTTCTTTGGATGAGGTGACAGTCTTTCCTAAAAGTTGGCGAGAACAGAACAAAACGCCTGTAGGCCGCTCCACCATTGCTCTACAGACTCCCACACCAGATGGAACCATCAAGTTCCTCCTGGCTCTCGCCGATGGTCAAACTATCGAAACCGTAGGCATTCCCAGTGACAATCGCCTGACCGTCTGTGTCTCTTCCCAAGTGGGGTGTGCCATGGGCTGCACCTTCTGTGCCACCGGTTATTCTGGCTTTGGGCGGCACCTAGAAGTCCATGAAATTGTAGACCAAGTCCTCACGGTCCAAGAAGCAATGAGCCGCCGCGCTTCCCATATTGTCTATATGGGCATGGGCGAACCGATGCATAACCTACCCCGTGTTATCAAATCTCTGCGCGCCCTCAATCAAGAAATAGGCATCGGTCAGCGACAGCTTACCGTTTCCACCGTAGGTATCCCCGGCAAAATTCTGGATTTTGCGTACGAACATCTTCAAGTCACCTTGGCGGTCAGCCTTCATGCACCCAATCAAACCCTACGCGAGCAGATTGTACCGACGGCCAAGAACTATCCCTATGCAGACCTCTTGGCCGATTGTCGGGAATATGTGCGGACTACAGGCCGACGGATCAGTTTTGAATACGTCCTCTTGTCGGGCTTTAACGATTTGCCCAGGCATGCAGAAGAATTAGCGACACGGGTCAAAGGGTTCCAAAGTCATGTCAACTTGATTCCGTTTAATCCAGTAGACGAAGCCAGGTTTGACCGTCCTACCCCTAAACAGGTAGAAATTTTTCGTTCTACGTTAGAGCGTGCAGGCGTGGCTGTTTCCGTACGCCAAACCCGTGGAGTCGATCAAAGCGCTGCCTGCGGACAGCTACGCCGTCGAGCTTTTTTACAGGCGAAATAATAAATTCATAAATCATTTATGAGCAGGCTCAAACCTCTTCTGTCATGGAGTCTTATGTGCCTCTGCCCCCTAGTAGGAGGAAGGGAGGTTGTACGACAGAGGGTTATTTGCATGCTAAATAATGGACTAAGGACTCTATTACCTATTTAAGAGCAGGCCCGATGAGTAAATCTCTCGTCATTGTTGAATCCCCAGCCAAAGCCAAAACGATCAGTAAGATCTTGGGCAAGGGGTATGTGGTTAGAGCTTCGGCTGGCCACATCCGCGATCTTCCCACCAAAGAGATAGGAGTGGATATCGCCAAAGGATTCATCCCTAAATATGTAATCATTCCTGACAAAGAAGAAGTCGTCAAGGAACTGCAGAACTCTGCCAAAGGCGTAGATCAGGTGCTCCTAGCGCCTGACCCGGACCGAGAAGGGGAAGCTATTGCTTGGCATTTGGCCCATATTCTCCAACTTCCACCGGAGAAAATGAAGCGAATTCAATTTAACGAAATTACCAAAGAAGCCGTACAGTTTGCCGTTAACAATCCTCGCGAAATCAACCAAAATCGGGTAGATGCGCAACAAGCCCGTAGAGTCCTAGACCGTCTAGTGGGATATAAGCTTAGTCCTCTGCTCTGGAAGAAGATTAAACGGGGTCTTTCTGCCGGTCGGGTACAGTCGGTCTCGGTACGACTGATCTGTGACCGAGAGCAGGAAATTCAGGCCTTCCAGAGCAAAGAATACTGGACCCTGGCTGCCCAGTTTGTCAAAGATAAGCAAAAGCGTGCCTTTGAAGCAGAATTAGGTCGGCTGCATGATAAGAAACCCGAAATTGATAACCAGCAGGCCATGGACGAAGTCCTGGCGTCTCTCAAGGGTGTAACGGAGTACAAAGTCAGCTCCATCAAGACCAAGGACCGCAAGCAAGAGCCTCAGTTCCCGTTCATCACCAGTAGTTTGCAGCGAGAAGCCTCCACAGCCCTTAACTTCTCAGTAAAACGGACGATGATAGCTGCTCAGCAACTGTATGAAGGGATTGAGCTGGGCAGCGAAGGTCCCATCGGTTTGATTACCTATATGCGAACAGACTCTACCCGTATCGCAGAATCGGCGCAGGATACTGCGGCTGAGTACATTGAAGCCCAGTACGGCAAACAGTATTTGCCAAAAACCCGTCGTCTGGGAAAAACAGCGAAAGGTGGTCAGGACGCCCACGAAGCAATCCGTCCCGCAGAAATTGTTCGTACGCCAGAAGATCTCAAGCCATTTCTCAGCTCTGACCAGTACCGCCTCTATCGCTTGATCTGGCAGCGTTTTGTCAGTTCTCAGATGAGCGCGGCCATTCTGGCGATCCAAACCATTGAGATTTGTGGCAACCTCAAGGCTAAAAAAGATCCTCTCTTCCGTCTTTCCAGTACCCAGACCAAATTTGATGGCTACCAACGGGTCTATTTAGAAGCAAGGGAAGAAGATAGCACCGAAGAGGAGGAGAAAAAGCAGCAAGTACCCATTTTGGAAGAAGGGGAAGTGGTAGACCTGAAAGAGCTGCTTCCCAAGCAGCATTTTACTCAGCCTCCTAGCCGCTACTCAGAAGCCACCTTGGTCAAGGTAATGGAAGAGCTGGGCATTGGTCGTCCTTCTACCTACGCGCCCACGATTGCGACCATTCAAGACCGTGGCTATGTCAAGAAAGAAGGAAGGATGCTCCAGCCGACCGAACTGGGTATGGGTGTCAATGCTCAATTGGTCCAGCATTTCCCGAATATTGTGGACACGGACTTCACGGCCAATATGGAAACCCAGTTGGATGAAGTGGAGAAGGGCGGGCGGCCTTGGGGGGAGCTCCTGGCAAGTTTCTATGAGCCTTTCCTGAAGACCCTCGAAACGGCCACCGAGGAAATGGACCGCATCCTGATTGTCACGAAGTATCTGTGCGCTCAATGTGGCCTACCGATGCTCCAGAAATCCAGCAAGTACGGCAACTTCCTGGGTTGCTCTGGCTATCCGGAATGCAAGCATACCCATCCCCTCACACCTCAAAATGAGCCTGCCCCGAAGGAACGACCTGTTCCCGGTGAAGTTTGTAGTCAGTGCGGTCATGAGCCGATGATTGCCAAATACGGTCGCTTTGGCGAATATCTTAAATGCTCTGAATGCGCTCACAACCAGCCAATTCTCAAGAAGGTAGGCTTGGAGTGCCCCGTTTGCCATAAGGGTCAAATTGTGGAACGCAAGGGCCGTCGTGGATTGTTCTACGGGTGCAGTGAGTACAGTTCCAAAGACCCGAATAGCTGCAATTTTGTACTCTGGAGCAAGCCGATTCAGAAGCCCTGTCCAGAATGTGCCTCAATTCTGGTATTTAAGCCCTTGAAGCGGGGCGACATGGTCCAGTGCTCGAATAAAGAGTGCGGATTCAAAGCTCCGGCTGGAGAGTTTGACCCTAGTTTGGTGGGACAGGAAGAAGCGAGTTGATTCTGCGCTAACCGCCGTCAAAGGGTTGGCGTAGTATTCCTGCTTCAAGCAGTAATGTTTGCGATTCACGCATATTAAGAAGACCGAAAATAACGAACCAAAGCTTCTAACTTTTCCCAGGGTGCACCAGAGACAAGGCATTCTTTCGCTTGTAGATAGCCTGCCTGCCAAGAATCTGTTCGTCCAGAAACTAAGAGCGCTGCACTGGTATTTAGAGCCACTACATCTGTCTGGGCTTGAGTTCCCTTCCCCTGAAGGACAGCCTTCATAATTCGAGCATTATCTTCGATTCTTTCTCCTCCTGCGAGAGCTTTGGGGGGAGCAGCAGGAATGCCGAGCGCTTCAGGCTCAATCCGTTCGCTGAAAAATAGGTCGTGGTGAAAGCGGACGACACTGGTTGGGGCTGCTAATCCTGCTTCGTCTAGTCCCTCTAACCCAAAAAGGACTAAACCCCTTTCTCGTCCTAAGTTGCGCAGGGTTTGAGCAACGGTAGGTAGTAAGTTCTCTTGATAGACGCCTACCACCTGACCGGTGGGATGCAGAGGATTGACCAGGGGCCCCAAGAGATTAAAAACGCTGCGAATGCCCAGTTCACGGCGTATGGGCGCGACACTCTTCATGGCAGGATGCCAGCTGGGAGCAAAAAGAAAGGTGATCCCCACTTCATCCAAGGCGGCGCGAATTTTTTGCGGTGGAGCTTGCAGGCTGACCCCAAGAAATTCTAGGACATCGGCCGAACCAACTTTTCCAGAGGCAGAACGGCCTCCATGCTTGGCAACGGGAACACCACAGGCTGCTGCTACAAAAGCGACAGAAGTAGAAATATTAAACGTTCCTGCCCCGTCTCCGCCTGTCCCACAGGTATCGATGGTGCCTTCCGGCGCAGGGACCATTCCAGCAGACTCTGAAACTTCCTGGAGCACCCGAGCCATTCCAGTCAGTTCCTCGGCAGTGACCCCTTTCGTCCTCAGCGCGGCCAAGATTGCCCCAGAAAAACTGTCTGGAATTTTGGCATCTAGCCACATCTCCATCAATTGCTTTGCTTGTGCTTGGGTTAGAGCTTGACCTTGCAGCAGGTTCTCTAAGGCTTGGCGTAGAAAAAGCGTTGTCATACTTACCCCAAACGGACTACGGCCGCTCCCCAACTTAGACCTGCACCAAAGCCTGCCATGACTAAGGTTGCTCCCGATTGAATTCGACCCATTTCCATCTCTGCTGCCAGCGCAATCGGTATGGAAGCCGCAGAGGTATTGCCACAGGTTGCAATATGACTAACCATTCTCTCTGGCGATATGTTCAAGCGTTGGGCAACCGCTTCAATAATGCGTTGGTTGGCTTGGTGAAGAATCACATAGTCCACTTGGTCCAAGGAAAGACCAGAACGAAATAAGGCTTTTTCAATCACCTCCGGTACCGCACTGGCCACAAAACGATAGACTTCACGACCATTCATAGTCATGGTCCGATAGACCTGGCGGGGAAAAGTCATATCTTCTGTCGGACTAATTACTTGAAAAGAGTCTACTTCTAAGCGCAGTAGGGAGGCCCTCGTGCCATCGGTACGCAGTTCAAATCCTAAAAGGCCATCTTCCTTATCGGTATCTTCAGCTTCGAGAAGGACCGCTCCGGCTCCATCACCAAAGAGTACACAGATAGAACGGTCCGACCAGTCTACTGTCCGAGAAAGAGCATCGGCAGCAATCACCAAGACCCGACGGTAGGTGCCCGTCCGCAGATACTGAGCCGCCGTTACCAAAGCAAATACAAATCCAGAACAGGCCGCACTCAAATCAAAAGCCACTGCCCGATGGGCCCCTAAGCCCGCCTGCACTTCCGGGGCAGACCCAAAAAGATCATCAGGGGTAGAAGTGGCCAACAGAATCAGGTCTACTTGTTCTGGAGCTACGTCCGCTTGGGCTAAAGCTGCTTTCCCTGCCTTAACCGCTAAGTCCGTAACTCTTTGGTTGGCTTCCAAGATATGGCGTTGCCGAATGCCGGTACGGGAGTAGATCCAGGCATCGGAAGTATCTAGAAATTTTGCCAAGTCTTCATTACTCAGCACCTGAGTGGGGAGGGCCGCCCCGACCCCCGTCAATTTCACCTTGGTGAGTTGTGTCAACCGATGACTCCCTTAATGAGGACACAGTAGCCTTAATAAAGCGTAGTTACCTCTCCTCTACAACTGCTTTTCTATCCACCTCGCCCAGGCGGGATCGAGGGAGAAAAGTTCTTTTGAATGCGCTCTAGAACTTTATTCTCCACCGCCTCTTTGGCAATACGGGCAGCATTGAGAACTCCACTCGCTTTAGAAGAACCGTGGGTAATCACACATATCCCATTCACCCCTAGCAGTAGTCCCCCCCCGTATTCTGCGTAATCCATACGCCGCTTCACCTTCTGGAGATTATCCCTCAAAATGAAGGCTCCCATCTTTCCGGTAGGTCCTTGTGGAAGCTCTTCTTTGAGAATCTGTAAGGCAACTAGACCGACGCCCTCAGCAAATTTCAGGAGGATATTTCCAATGAAGCCATCACAAACCACGACATCAAAAGCTCCGGTCAGGACATCCCGTCCTTCGCAGTTACCCACAAAAGGGATAGCCGGGTTGCGCTCCAAGAGCGCATAGGTTTCTAGAGCTTGTTCATTGCCCTTAGTCGGTTCCTCGCCAATATTCAGAAGACCTACCCGGGGATTATTAACGCCTAGGGCGTACTGAGCATAGACTGCTCCCATCAAGCCGAACTGCTCCAAAAAACGAGGACGGCAG
>CASBPW010000187.1 GCA_949127685.1 Candidatus Sivonenia alaskensis PMM_0068
GCAGAAATATATAGATACGGCACAAGATGTTAAATCACGATATATACAGAATCCGCAAGACCCAGAAATCCCTAAGCTGCTTTTGGACTTGCAGACGCAGAGTAAGTACATCATTGATACAGACCCCTTTGCGCGAGTAGGGAAAACAGGAAGTCTAGAAAGAATTAAAAATAGAATTCGTAAGCGTATGAGGAATGAAAGTGCTACTCAATCCTTTAAACTATTTTGGTCTTTAGAAAATATCAATAGGGATAAAGAAGCTTTTGCTTTCTATGAAAAAAAATTAGAACCCCTCTTTAAATCTAATTACTTTCGTCGATATGGAGAAGATGGTGAGTTCATCGATAAATTTTGGCAAATTGATCTTTACTTTATCGGTATATTCGCTGCTGAGTTGCTGATCAGAGGAGTGTATATCTCAAGACGAGCAAAGATTAGTTTTCGGCAAGCCCTGAGCACGCGATGGTATGACTTTTTCTGGCTGATATTCACCGTTCATTGGAGTTGGTTAAGGCTTTTGAGAATTATTCCCTATCTTGTTCGCTCCGATCAGCTAGGAACTCCTGTAGATAAGATCGTTGATTATATCAATGACCGCTATTCTATTATTCTGGCTGATAAGGTGTCTGAGTTGGTAATACTTCAGGTTGTTGACCAAATAGAAGATACTATACGGCGCACCGATTTTCTGGCTATAATCGAACCTTCTAACTCATCTAAAACTAACTACAAACTAGATAGATTTCTTGACCGTCGGACTCAGATTTTGGTCAGTTCTATTTTGCCTGAGTTAGAACCTGAAGTGGTCCAGCTCATCCACCATGTCTTGACTTCTGGACTAGAAGATAATCCGGCCTACCAAACGCTGCTGAGAACCCCTTTCTTCGGTAGGCTACCGAATGCTGCTTTAGAGCGTTTTATTGGGAATATTTATGGATCTGTCCTTGATATTGCCCAGAATGCTAGTACAGACTCTAAAGGGAAGCAGCTTACGGAACAGTTGGTGCGAAAATTTTCTGAGAAATTTGCGGTAGAACTGAGAACACAAAATATTGATAATGAAGTGCGCGATATCTTGATCGCCGTTTTAGAAGAAGTGAAACAAAACTATCTTCGCCAAAGAAGGCTCTGAAGCCCATGAACCGCCTCGGTTTACCTACCAATTCCTTGGTGAATGACCTTCGTGCAGCGATAGGGGCAGCTTTTGTCCTCACCCAGCCCGAGGAGTTGAGGGTGTACGAAACTGATGCTGGACGAATGACCAAAAGTCTGCCTGGGGTAGTCACGCTGCCAAAGTCTACCGAACAAGTAGTCGAAATCGCCAAAATTGTCCAGCGCTATCAACGTTCACTTACGGCAAGAGGTTCTGGTACTGGGCTGATGGGGGGAGCGATTGCCAGCCAAGGGGGCGTTGTGGTGAGTACGGCCCGGATGAATAAAATCCTGGAAATTGATGTAGCTAATCGGGTAGCGGTCATTCAGCCTGGGGTGACCAATGCATGGCTCTGCCAACAGGCCTATCCCTATGGGTTGTACTTCCCTCCAGACCCCACTTCCCAATTGGCTTCCAGCTTGGGGGGACATGCCGCTGTGAATATGAGTGGTCCCCACAGTCTGAAGTATGGAAGTACCGCCAACCATATTCTGGGAATAGAGATGGTTATGGCGGATGGGCAGCTGCTAAGAGCAGGGGGCAAGGTCTTGGAGTCTGCTGGGCTGGATTGGGTAGGCCTCATCGTTGGTTCAGAAGGTACCCTTGGCATTATTACCAGGCTGGTGGTGCGTCTTTTGCCTGTGCCCCCGACTACGCGCACCTTTGCTATTGTTTTTGATCGGCTTAGCGATGCTGCCGAAGCAGCCATCTTATTGCTATCGAGAGGCCTGTTGCCTGCGGCCCTTGAACTGATCGATAGCACCGTCATCGCGGCGCTTATGAACGCCTATCCTCGATTGCAAACCATGCTGCAAGGCACTCGCTTTGACGCAGAGCAGGCTCTTCTTCTCGTTGATTTGGATGGAGTAAAAGACCCCTCTATTGGCTTAGAAACCCAGGAAAAAGTCCTGCAGGGGATTTGCCAGGAATTAAAAGCCCTGCTTTGCTACAGGGCCAAAGACGCACAGGAGCGTACGTTCCTCTGGCAAGCCTACCACCAGGCTGTAGGAGCTACAGGCCGACTGGCGAATGCCTATTTTCTTCAAGATGGAGTAATACCGCTTTCCAAACTCCCTGAAGTTGTGGGCCGACTCAGTGCTGTGGGACGCAGCTATGGACTGAAGGTAGGCTATCTCATTCATGTGGGGGATGGTCATCTATTGCCCCTGTTGCTCTATGACAAAAAAGACCCAGAACAGATCAACCAAGTGCATCAGTGTGGGTTGGAAATGATGCAAATTTGCATAGCGGTCGGTGGCAGTATTGGAGGAACTTCCGGGATTGGCTTAGAAAAACGGGAAGCCTTGTCCCAATTTCTCCAACCTGTAGACCTGGAAGCGATGAAAAAAATCCGAGCAGTCTTTGACCCAGAAGCGGTGTGTAATCCAGATAAAATATTCCTGTAAACAATTGTGAAGTAGTGTCAGGGCTTTGTGGAACCCAAAATGTGGTACATGTAATCCTGACTTGCTAAGCCCTAAAACGACCCTGCCATGAAAACGTCTTACGTCCTTTTAAGTGCACTTTTGCTCCTGTCCACTAGCCCCATGGCAGTGGCTCAGGAAAAACCTGCAGCGGCTACGGCTGCAGGTGTGGATGCTTTAGCCAACGAACTGGCCCAAAAGTTCTCCACGATCCGCCGCGCTGGTTTCGAAATCTACAAGGTGCCATTCTCTTATCGATTTGCCGCTATCTGTAACGAAAAGACCAAAGAGATTTTAGAAGATTACTTTGCAAACAGTTTTAGTAGACAAGGTAGTGTAGCGCTCACCAAGCCAGAGCAGCTGCCCCTCAGTTTTCGCAATGCTCCTGATTGCCCCAAGTGCCGTGCAGAAAAGGATTCCAGAAGCCGCATAGATAACTCTTTTGGGGACTGGTTGCGTCGGACTACGAGAAGTTTCCGAACCGAAGTGGCCGCTTTCTGCAAAACACGTGTTTAGCTTGGGCTATGCACTCTTTTATTTTCGGCCCAGCCCGGTTTACCTGCCTTTCCCCTTCCCTTGTTCGTTTAGAATATTCCTCCCCACCCTCAAATCAGTTTGAGGACCGTAAAACCGTCCAGGCGTTTACGCGCGGTTCGGGCATCCCTTGGGTCGAAGTAGAGCGTACAACAGAAAAAGTTGTGTTATCGACAGGGGTACTCACCCTGACCTATAGCCCGGATGGTCAACCATTTAGCCCTGAAAATCTCCACATCGCCTGGGAAAAGGACCATCTCAAAGGGACATGGGTCCCAGGCCAGGTGGACCTGCAAAATCTTGGGGGCACCGTCAGCAGTCTGGATATGGCCCAGCGCTATTTTTTGCCTGAGGGCGTTCATCCTGCCGGGGTCGGGCTGGACTATCCTGGAGCGCAAACAGTTCTCTATGCACCGACCACAGCTATCCACCAAGAGCTTAGATCCAAGGGTGAAAAGACAGAGTTTGAAAAGCCACCCCTCTGGTATATGTGGCAACACCACCGGGATGAACTGCCGGAAGAAGCTAGAAAGCTGCTATCTGAATGGCAAAAATGCCCACCGGGTATTCTCAGCGCTGCAGGATACTTTGTTCTAGATGATTCTCAGAGTGCTTTGGTCGATGAGCATGGAGCCCTATGCCATGACCGCCATCGCGAAGGCCAAGACTGGTACTTTTTTGCCTATGGACATGATTATGCTCTTGCCCTCCAAGACTTTGTGAATCTTTGTGGACCGGTGCCTATGGTCCCTTCTTGGACATTGGGCGTTTGGTTCTCTGTTTATGGCGAGTTGACCGCTCAGGATTATCAAGATTTGGTAGACCACTTCGATGGCCTGGATTTGCCCTTAGATGTTCTTGTCATTGATGTGGACTGGCATGACCATGGCTGGTGTGGTTGGGACTGGCAAAAAGAGCGCTTTCCTGATCCCACGGCTTTCTTGCATTGGGTCAAAGAACAGGGACTCCACCTGACCGCCAATGTCCACCTTGAAGGATTGCCTCCCACCGATAGCCATTTTGAGGGAGCGTGTAAGGCTTTGGGCCTAGACCCGGAGGCTGTCAGATCCGGAGATGTTTTTCCCATAAAAAATCCGACTGTTAATTGGATTTTTGATTCCTGGCATGCGGATGGCGGGGGGGTGTTTATCCCTACCCTAGAAGAACGGGAGGTGGGCTGGCTTCTTTTTAACCTAGCTAAATCAAAAGATGCTCAAGTGTTCTGGGATCATCTGCATCGCCCTTTGGTAGACCAGGGCATTGATTTTTGGTGGATTGATGGAGCCAATGCTCAAGCAACAGGCGTTCATTCCCAACTCTGGACCAATCATGTTTACTACACCTATCAACAAGCCCAGACCCAGCGTCGCAGCTTGATTTTATCGCGTACCGGTGGAATTGGTTCCCATCGCTATCCTGTTCAGTTTTCGGCAGATACCTTCTCCCATTGGGAAGTCTTGCAATTTCAGGTGGACTACACCGCCCGCTCGGGAAATGTGGGGGTTGCCTATCAGTCTCACGATATTGGTGGTTTCTTTGGCCCCCAGGCCGGCATCGGCCCGATCGACCCGGAATTGTTTCTCCGCTGGGTGCAGTTTGGGGCGCTGAGCCCCGTGTTTAGATTACACAGCGATCATGGACAACGAGAACCCTGGGCCTATGGAGAGAAGATCCTCCATGCTGTCCGCCGCGCCCTCCATCTGCGCGCTCGACTGTTCCCCTATTTGTACCACCTAAGCTGGGTTTGCCATCAGCAGGGATTGCCTCTATGCCGACCGCTGTACCTACACTACCCAGAAGATCCTAAGGCCTATGAACGCGAAGCAACGTACTTGCTAGGACCCGATATGCTGGTAGCGCCGGTTACTCAGCCTGGAGAGCGGAAGCAGGTTTATTTGCCGGAAGGTCTCTGGATGCGTTGGCAAGATGGTTTCTATTACACAGGACCTGTGTGCTTGGGCCTCTGGGTCTCCTTGGAAGAAATCCCCGTCTTTATCCGCGTTGGAGCCTTAATTCCTATGCAAAGTGTCCCCCAAAACCGACTCCCTATTCCTGCCTCAGCCCAGGTGGAATTTCATTGTTTTGGCGGGACCGAGCAAGCGGAAGGTTCTCTTGATTTTTATACAGATGATGGAGAAAGTCTGGATGGCGAGGACGGTCGACCTCCCATAACGGTTCGCTTCAGCCATCAGCACGGTGTTTGGCACCTGTGGACTGAATCAGTAGTACCTTTTGTTCTACATAGTCCTATCACGCCTAAACAAGTTTTCAGGAATGATGAACCTGTGCAGGGGACTGCCTGGCAAGCTATTTAAGTGAATTTTTTGAAAATCGTGCACAATGCCTGCTTTTTGTGGGAAACCTAGAGATGA
>CASBPW010000188.1 GCA_949127685.1 Candidatus Sivonenia alaskensis PMM_0068
ACGTGGCACCAGCTCTTTTGGGGGGCTGTCAACTGGCCTTGTGTACCCGTAAAGGCGTGTTGTCCGTTCCCTTGGGGTGGCATCCCAGCATTCACTGTGTCCTGGTGGTACCTGCTTTTGAATTGTCCACCCATAAAGCACGGGCTGTGCTGCCCAAGAAAATTCTCAGAACCGATGGTATTTTTAATAGCCTGCATACGGCACTTCTAGTCAAGGCATTGGAAAGCGGCAATCCTCTTTGGTTACAGGAGGCGCTGCAAGACCGACTACACCAGCCCTATCGCATGAGCTTGATCCCTGGCTTTGAGTCCTTGCACCAAACGGCCCTAGAACTGGGAGCCTATGGCATGGTTTTGAGTGGAGCCGGTCCCACCGTTCTTGCCCTTTGCCCTGAAGAAGTAGCCATGGAGGTAGGAAGTTCGTTGGTCTATACCTGGAGCCAGCAAAACATCACCGCCGAAAGCCATCTTTTAAACTATCGGACCAAGGGCTACCGGGTGTTCTAAAATGCCTGGATGAATGATTCTTTAACGCTTCGTCCCGCCTCAAGACTACAGGGCACCCTCCGTGTTCCCGGCGATAAGTCTATATCTCATCGGGCCCTCATGTTGGGGGCTTTAGCGGAGGGGGAGACGATTATTCAAGGACTGCTGCCTGGCGAAGACCCGATTAGCACCGCTCGCTGCCTCAGAGCATTGGGAGCAGAAATTACGGAGATCAACAGCACAGAAGTCCGGGTGCGCGGAACCGGACTGGGACAGCTTAAAGAAGCCAGTGACATCCTGGATGCAGGCAATTCCGGGACTACTTTACGCCTGATGATGGGAATTCTGGCCAGTCAGCCTGGTCTTTTTTCCACCCTGACGGGAGACCATTCCCTCCGCTCCCGTCCAATGGGTCGGGTGAGCAATCCCTTAAGCCAAATGGGTGCTCAGATTTGGGGAAGACAGGGAGGGAAATACGCACCCCTGGCTATCCTGGGGCAAAGCCTTAAACCGTTTCACTATCATTCCCCTATCGCCTCCGCTCAAGTCAAATCAGCGGTGCTTTTAGCCGGACTCCTCACCCCAGGTCAAACTCTGGTCACAGAACCGGCTCGTTCCCGTGACCATTCAGAACGGATGCTGCGCGCCTTTGGGGCCAAAGTTTATACCGATGAAAGCTTAACTGTTGCGGTAGAAGGTCCTGCCCAACTGGTCGGACAAACGGTCATAGTGCCTGGCGACATCAGTTCAGCCGCTTTCTGGCTGGTAGCAGCTTCTATCCTTCCAGGTTCAGAACTTTTATTGGAGAATGTAGGCATCAATCCTACCCGCACCGGCATTTTAGAGGTGCTGCAAGCGATGGGAGCGGACATCCAACAGCTCAATCCAAGAGAACAGGCCGGAGAACCTGTAGCCGATCTGCGGGTACGCTCTGCACAACTGAGGGGGACGACCATGGGTGGTTCCCTGATTCCTCGACTGGTAGATGAAATCCCGGTACTGGCGGTCGCCGCCTTGGCCGCTGAGGGGAAAACGATCATCCGTGACGCTGAAGAACTGCGGGTCAAAGAGAGCGACCGTCTTGCCGTGATGGCCCAAGAACTGCGTAAGCTAGGAGCCCAGATTCAAGAGCATCCTGATGGCCTGGAGATCCAGGGCCCACAGCAACTAACGGGCGCTTCGGTGAGTCCCCATACAGACCACCGCGTCGCCATGAGCTTGGCTGTTGCTTCTTTATTGGCCCGAGGAGAAACAACCCTAGAGAATCCAGAATGCGCCAGGGTTTCTTACCCAGACTTCTGGACGACCCTCAATCAGTTAATTCTATAAACAGGAGCTATGAACGCCAACAGGATTACAGGTATGATAATAATTCCGCGTTAGGGGTTGCGGCCTATGCCTGCTACTATTCAATTTCTTTCTGGTGTTAATGAAGAAGTCTCAGATGTACGTATCACAGGGACCAAGTACGACAACCGTAAGGCAGCTACTTTCTATTTTACCAATCCCAAAATCAATACTGGGGATGGGATCAAAGGCATGCAGATGCAAGACGAAGAAGGCATTCTTGAGACTACCGATGTGCGCAGCAAGTTTACAAACGGCGAATTTAGTGGTCTTGAAGCCGTTTATGAGATGAGCACCGAAGAAGAATTCGAGCGGTTTATGCGTTTCATGAATCGCTATGCCGAGACTAATGGCATGGAATTCCAAAAACGTTAAACGGTCATTACCTATCATCAAGTCCCTGCAGAACAGCATGTAGACACTGACTACAGCCGTTAGGCAGGTTAACACCATGAAATGTTCTCAGGGTGAATGGGCTACATCGGAGCAAGAAATAGCAAGAAAGACTACTTCCTACTCTGCTAACCTAAGCAGGGAGCCTTGAAACGCGCGACTACCATTATGGGCATAGTCCTCTCCTGAGAACCAGTGGAACGGATCGAAGACCTTATAGACCGACTAAAGAATGGAACGCTTGAACAGCGCATCTTAGCTGCTGAGCGTCTGGGCAAAGTGCCCTGTCCCTTGAACTTACCTACCCTGATGGCCTTGGTAGATGTCTTACAAGATCCAGACGAGCGCCTATGTTATCAAGCTGCGAAGAGTTTGGTCTGGTTAGTGGGACATCAGCGCGGGCTTAAGCTTTTAGAACATGAGAACCCAGAAGTACGACATGGAACAATTTGGGCACTCGATGAGCTGAAGCTGAGAAAGGAGCAACAAGAATGGCTGATTCCTGTCCTTCTAACCTGTCTGAGAGACGAGCATGGGGCCGTAAGAGCTGCAACCGCCTACCTGCTTGGACGCTTAGGCGCTAACCAAGCCTTAGAGGGACTGATTGAGCTTTTGGATGATGATTATCCCTTAACCCAGATGAATGCCCTGGATGCGTTGGGACAACTTAGGAACCCAAAGGCTTTTGATGCCTTGGTTGCTCATCTACACCCTCCCTATGCCTTTCTAGCCGCTGATGCTTTGGGCAAATTGGGAAAGCCAGAAGCCATATACCATTTGCTGCCACTCTTAGAAGACTCAGATCCAACCGTGCAGGGCTCTGCAACCCTCGCTATTCTGAAACTAGACCAAGGCTCTTGCACCGCCGAACTTCTGGCCCATCCTAAAGAAATTGTCCGTTTGATTTGTGCTCGTGGCCTTTCTGAACACATAGACCATCACAGCTTTAGCACCTTGCGCACATTGGGCCGCCCAATTACGCTCTCTCCTCCTATAGGACACTTCAAGCAGCTGATTCCTACCATAATTGAACGGTTAGGCTGTGAAACCCACCCCATGCTGAGAAGTTTACTGGTCAAACTCCTTGGGCAACTCCAAGCTTCCCAGGCTATCCCTTTGCTGTCTAACTTGCTGGCGACCGATCATCAAGAAGAAATACGAGCTGATGCAGCCCTTGCCTTAGGATGCATGGAAGACTCACCGCCCCTTAGAGGGGTACTTCAAAGGGCCCAGGCAGAGGATCCATCCCCCCATGTTCAAACTGCTGCCCAAAAGGCCTTAGAGCGCTTAGAATGCCTGGCTACGGCTGCTACGTTGGCATCCAATACCGTTTCCCAAGAGATTCCTTAGTGCAGTTTGTCCGACAGTCCACAGAAGACGGCTCCATTACCTATTTTTCTCCAGAATTTGAAGAGACCTTTCATTCAGAATATGGAGCGGTTCAAGAAGTCCAGGAGCAGTTTATTGAGCCCTGTGGATTGCTTGACCTAGCGCGAAGGGGGGAGTCTATTCGTTTGATTAATTCCTGTTATGGCCTAGGCTACAACAGTGCAGCGGCGATTGAGGCCGTACTCACCACCAATCCAACCTGCCCAATCGAAATTTACACCATGGAATTGGACCCTTTGGTCATTCAGCAAGCAAGCCAAGAGCATGTGCTGAGTCCATGGCCTTTGGCCCATAGACTACTGGGCTCCCTACCCAAAACCACAGAAGTACAGTCAGAGTCTTTGACTTTTCATCTATTGTTGGGGGATGCCCGCCAACGCATTGCCGATATTCCTAAAGGTTGGGCCAACGCTGTTTTTCACGACCCTTTTTCTCCTACCGCCTGCCCCGAACTTTGGACAGTGGAATTCTTTCAGGCGCTAGCACAGACCATGTCCCCAGAAGGTGTTTTAAGCACTTATTCCAGTTCTGCAGCGGCTCGCAAGGCGATGCTTGAAGCTGGATTCACGCTGGGGACAGGATTGCGTATAGGCCGCAGAGCACCGAGTACGATTGCTGATTTTGGGGTGCGGACTTTTCCAGAATTAGGCGTGCAGGAACAAGAGCACCTCTTGACGAGTGCAGCTGTGCCCTACTGTGACCCTGACCTTAACTGGAACCGTGCGCAAATTAAAGAAGACCGCAAACGACGTCAAGCTGAATTTCAAGGGCCTTCCTCGAACCAGTGGCGCAAACGTTGGCTCAAAAATCGTTTAGTTCCGTGACCAGGTCAAGTTGGATAGCTGCTTACTGTCCCCCATGAACCTGCAAACCACTGTATGATTCATAACCCAGGAGACAATCTATGCAACCTCCAGCCAAAAAGCTCCTTGACCAAATGTGCGCTGCCATTCGCATCAAACAGTACTCTTCCCGCACCGAAGAAACTGATATCATCCTCTAATCTAAACGCGCTAGACTAACAAATATGGGAGAAAGTAAACGCAGAAAAGAAAAATTGGGAGAGCGCTACGGCGCTGCCGGACGGGACTATATCATGCCCAATATTCCGATTACCAAAGACCAGGCTAAAGCCGCGTATACCTGGACCACCAAAGGGGCTTGGATTGGAATTGGGCTTTTGGCCGCCATCTGGATCATGGCCCGCATTGGTCTTTCCCTGGGTTGGTGGGGAAAATAGACAGAATTTCAGGACTTAATCTATACACACCCGAGCACAGGCAATCTGGTCAGGCATGGCATGTTGGGTCTGCCGATGACCTAGCGCACACTGCTCACATCCTCAATCCGGCTCGAGACCTGACCCTGCACCTTGATTTTTTGGTCTTTTAGCAAAGCGGTACCTGAGTTTCCCCGCACGTTCAGGTCAGCCGATTGGTATTGCACCCCTTCTAAAGCGATCAGTTCGTCCGTATTCATATTCCACGAAGCTTGACCGGTCTGGATACTGACTACATCTGGTTTGGATTGGTTATAGACAACGTTACCTATGGCCTGGAGAATCTTCTCAGGGACTTGCCATATAGCCTTATCGGACACGAGTTTGGATTGTCTAGGTTTAGAAGTAGCGGTGACACCGCCCTCCAGGGTTACAGATTTGATGGCAATATCCCCTACCATCCGTTTTCCCGTCACTTCTATCTGCTGTTTCGGGTCGGAAAGGACAACAGACCCTTCCGCGATGACAATTTTCTTCTCCGGTATCCAGCGGATTTGATCGGCGTTTAAGGTCGTGCCACGCTCCAAAGCCAAGCCCTGAACCCCACCCGTTAAAAGAATAGTCCGTTCATCCGTCCGAATTTCTCCTGCGGGAGCTTTGACCCTGAGCGCCTTTTTGCCGGCATCAAAGAAAGTCCCCTCCAGACCGGTAATCTGAGCTACTTTGCGGTCTTTGGAATACTCTGCCCGCTTCGCTTTGATTTCCCAAAGAGGTCCTTGGGTTAGGTGGTCTGATTCGGTCAAGATGATATTTTCATAGGTCAGACTGACCCGTCGAGAATCTGGTTTGGCAGTAGGGAGAGAGGTTTGGCAAGCAGATAACCATAGGGCTAGAGCAACGCATACAAGACCATGTCGTATCTGCGCCATTTATTTACCCTCGGCCCGCAATTTAAACGCCGTTTTCATCTGTTGTACAAATTCCTCGAGCTTTCCTTGCTTTAGATAAAGTTGCCCTAGAGCAAAGTGACTAATCGGGTTTTGATTATCTAGGGTCAGAGATTCTTGGATGAGGTTCTCTGCCTTGGCTATATCTCCTTGATCAAAACTCAAAAAAGCCAGATAGTTCTTCGCCCAAACTTGCTTAGGATCTTGCTGAAGGATAGCCTCTAGCTGTTGTTTGGCCTCCTGGCGACGAGCACGAACCTCATCTAGTGAACGGACAACCTGAGCATTGTTCAAATCATGGGCGAACTTTTTGTCCCCAGATTGCAGATAATCTTTGAAATCATCCCACCAATCTTTAGGATAGGAAGCTCTTGCTTTGAGAGACTCCATATATGTTGTGCGGGCCTGCTCTTTGATCTGTAATCCCCGAGCAAAAGAGGCTATTGCATTACGATAACGAGCTTCAAGGTCCCTAGGATCCGCTTTGATTTGCTGGGCAGTCTGGTCCAAAACCTTCAGCGTATAGGCAGGGCTCAGTTTATCTATTTTTAGGGCAACCGGCCAAGCTTTCTCCAAGAGTGAAGATCGACTATAGGCCATGAGCAAGTCAAAGTTAGCCTCTAGGTTTTTGGGGTCTTGTGCAACCACGGCTTCTAATTGCTGGATCAGGGGTGGGACCTGGAGTTTGGGACTATCCGGCAATAGCTTGGTCTGCTCTTCCAGGGTGCCAACACTGAAAAACTTAACAGGCTCTTCCAAGGAAGAAGAGGTAGTCGCAGGAGCAAGATTATCCGATTGCGCAAAAACAGGGAAGGGCAGCATGCCTAGGCCGATGAGGAAAAACAGGATAGGACATGGGCACACCATCGCTTTAAGGTTAAGAAGATTCTCGGTACGCTTCATAGACTCCTTGGACGTTATACCAATTCAAAAAGATCCGGGCAATTTCCAGCGCTACTTGAGAACGTCCTCGGTCAATCAGATATTGTAAGAGCGGCGCCATCGTTTTTTCATTTAAGGTTCCTCCCAAAGACAGAAGGCCCCATAAAATTTGATGAAGGGGCGTCATCTGAATCATCATCCGCACATCCCAGGTTGGATGCTTTTTATAAAAAATAACGCCCATTTTACCGCGTTCAAATTCTTTACGAATCAAGGAAGGCAGTTGGTCCATGCTAAAGGCCGGATGCCAATGGTAGCCAACAGCCTCGGGACATTGAATAATTTTCAGGCCTAGGTTCTTGAGCCGCACCCCTAATTCCAAGTCTTCCCAACCATAGAGAGAGAAGGCTTCATCAAAGGGACCTGCCTGCAAAAGCCATTTTTTCGCTATCGCCACATTCCCGGTAGCAAAGTAGGCCCTAGACATATCTGTAATTTTGAAGGGCTCACTGGTGGGGTTTTCAAAGTTCGCGGTATTCACCACCCGACCATAGGTAAATACTTTCTCCCCTGGATGTTGGTTGAGAATTTCAACATGGGAACGCAGAAAAACTTCGGTGATGACCAGATCCGAGTCAATGAAGATAATCGTGTCGCCTTCCGCTTTCTCGATACCCAGGTTGCGAGCCGCTGCCGGACCTTTGTGATCTTGCAGATAGAGTTTGGTGTGGGGGAACCATTGCATGGACTCTTTGAGGAACTCCACGGTGCCATCGACAGAACCATCGTCTACCACCACGACTTCATAATCCCCTTGCCAGTCCTGCTTTTCTAGGGCATCCAGGCATTGGGTAAGAATCGGTTTGCGGTTGTAGGTCGGGATAACGACACTGATTTTGGTGACCATAGAGCTTTACAGGGCGCTGCCCGTATTTTAACGCTCTTGTGAGAATATCCTGATTCTTGGGTAGCCTCTGAGAGTAAACCCCTGTTCGTGAAGGAAGACATGAAGACCTCCGCAAACACTGATCTATTTATTCGTGAAACCATCCGTTCTGTAATGACCTGGATTGGATTGGAAATTATGCTGGCGATTGTCCGCTATGCACCATACCTGTCAGATGCCTCAGGGGCTAAGGGATTGAGCTACGACTATCTCACCCTCGATGCGACTTTGGGCTTAGGTGGAGCTTTGTGTATTGGGATATCGGGTCTTTTCTTCCGCAACATCGAAAGCCAAGTCACAACGGGCAATTTTGAGAGTGCTAACTCCAAGAAGAGTCTGGGCGCGGCCTTGTGGATGCTGGGCCTAGTTGGAATTTTGGTGCCCGTGGGTAGGGCATTGCTGAGCATCACCAATTTCAACTAAATCACTGTCACCTCATCCCCACACAATCTTCCAATTCCTTTCGCAATTACTTTAAAATTTGCGTTGAAAAAAAGGTTAAAACTGTATTAGAAAGATGTGTAAAGCGACCCGGTGAGGGAGTAGTGAAATGATGATTACGCAGTCCAAGCAGTACCAGACAAAGCTTTTTGAAACGGAATTTGGCCAGATTTTCTACGCATACCAAGGCCTCGTCAATCTTTGCGGTCCAGAGTGCCATTCTTGGCATGTAGTTCTGGAAACTCCTGAGGGCGGCCTTATCCGCACCAACCAGGCTATTCCGGTGATGTCAGACCGGGAGCCTACCTTTAGGGATGCGTGTGCTCTCGCTGAAATGCTGTCTGCTTAATATTCCCCCACAAAATCCAAGCAATTGATAGCAGCTTCTGTTAAAGCTGCATGTGGGTTTACGGGACATTTCAAGTGATATTCTCCCGTGAAGTAACGGCAACGGGAGCAGGGGATTTCATGAAGTGTCTTGATATCCTGAACGCCCCTATTCACCCAAGCCAGAAAATCGATTAGGAGCATCACCACGAAGGTACTAATCGTAAGGAAGGTAAATACGGCGTAAAGAGTCATTATTTCAACTAACTGTCCTACTTTGTCACAGGATAACAGACTCTACCTTGAGTCGAAATACAGTAAAAGTAACTTTTTATAACAGGGCGAACATCCAGCATGCTGTGACTTTTCAGAAATGTCAGAATTTTTGAGTTGTATTATCAACTAATATTACGGACACTGAAAGTTGCCAAAATAAATCTCAGCAACTGCCCGAGCAGGGAACGTCAAAGAGCTTACGGGGGGTATGCAGCACTCTCCAAAATTCTGAAGCAAACGGGTGTCAGTCGCGATGTATGGGAAAAGTCGTAAGGCTTCTGGCGAAGAGCAAAGCCTAGATAAGGATTCTCTGTTTAGCACTACCATATCTCTATGGAATCTATTGACCTATCTAAATTTCAAGAACCTCTCAGAATTGGCTCGTTCAGCTTGCACAGCCGGGTTTTTCAATCTCCCTTAGCTGGGGTGACGGACCAAGTATTTCGGCATTTGGTGCGCAGACAGGCGAAAGATTCGATGGTCTACACCGAGATGGTTAGTGCTACGGGGTTACAC
>CASBPW010000189.1 GCA_949127685.1 Candidatus Sivonenia alaskensis PMM_0068
ACGCAACAACAAATTGAGGGCAAAGTTCTGTTCGCGGTTGCGGGCATAAATGCGGGAGACTCCCGCTGGAGGCAATTTCCCAAGAGGTACGACTTTACCACTAACCCCATCCACTACCGCTAACGCTGTATGGGCAGGATTGTTCATATCCACGAGGGTGAGGGCCTGGTTGGCATAGAAGTATCCCTCCAGTTTGACCCCACCTTGTTTAAATAATTGGTCAATCTCCTCAGCGCTGACCATGACTTCAGCGATCCCCGTGTAGAGTTCTTGGACATCGACCTTATCGGTTTTGTAATCTTCAGCAGCAAGCCCTAGGGCGTCCGCTTTGATCCGCATGTTGATGTCCTTACTGACCACCACCACTGGACATTGACATTTCGTCTTCAGTTCTAAGGCCACCGCCAGAATGGCATTGTCTGCCTTATGACCCTCCAATTCAGGGGGAAGTCCATTCAGGGTCTCTCTGGCACAAAGCGCGACCCGTAGACTACCGCCACCGTTGATTGGAATGCCATCGATAAGATGTCCTTTTGATCGTAGTTCATCCAACGTGCGCGAAACCTGACGAGCATTCAATCCCGTCATCTCCGGCTGTTTCTTGAAGCGGTCCAGCTCCTCAATGACGGTAATGGGCAACACTACGTCATTGTCCTGAAAGTGCAGGATGGAAGAAGGGTCATGCAGGAGCACATTGGTATCGAGGACAAAGGTTTTCTTCATGAAGGTTATGCTAGCCGTAGGCGATCGATTAGGTAAGTCTATAAACTCTATACCAGCAAGGGGATGAATCAAAGATTCCCCTGACAGGTACAGAAGTACTAGCCGATGGACAGACTTAATTTCTGCGATGACTCCGCTTCAAAGAGAGGATTGAGATTTTTGCAGTATGGGTTGTTGGCTGAAATAATAGGGACTCTTCTTGACGAACGTCCTCCATAAGCGTCCTTCATAATGGAAATGTATGCCGTGCAAGGATTTTCCGATTTTATGAACAGAATTCACAGAAAAGCGGGGAGTTTTGTTGGTCTTGGTTTGCTTGCTATTGGCTTAATCGCTTGTGGTGGGCAGACTTCCACTCCTTCAGAAACAGCGACAGAAAAACCTGCTGCTACTGCACCGGAAACCCCTGTGGCAGAAAAACCCGCTACGACAGCTCCAGTCGCTGGTGCAAAAGAAATCCTCATGGGTTCTAACAGCGGTCAGTTGGTCTATGTTCCGGATACCTTGACCATTAAATCTGGGGAAAGCGTAACCTTCAAAATGAATAAAGCGGGTCCCCATAACGTTGTCTTTGAGAAAGTCCCTGGGGATGACAAAGCTTTGATCGAGAAGCTTTCCCAGAAAAAACTCCTCATTAAACCAGGAGAGACGATCACGGTCTCTTTTGCGGGTGCACCTAAAGGAGAATATGACTTCTACTGCACCCCCCATAAAGCAGCCGGAATGAAAGCGAAAATCATCGTCGAGTAACTCGAGGGATTACAGCTTAGCGACCCAATAGGTTCCTCCTGTTTTTATAGCCTCTGCTCTCCTGCTCGCTAAAATCGAAGCATCGGCTATTTCGTCTAGCTCAGCAGGAAGCCTGATGTCCAAAGAGGTCCATTCAAAACCGATTCAGCAAATGGTCGCAGCTCCCATCCATTTTTTCTCGGGTGCTCTCTATCCCCTAAAGGCTCTTGCGCTGATACGTCAGTCGCCGCAACTCCTCGTCGGCATCATCATCCCGATTGGCGTGAATGTGCTACTGGCCGCTGTGGTGTATGTCAGCGTGCTTTTACCCGGATGGCAGTGGATTGCTCAGTTGGAATCTAGTTTGCCGAGTTGGGCAACCTGGCTCGATAACTTCTTGCAAGTAGTGCTAGCCGTCACTCTGTTCGTCGCGACAGGCTTTCTGCTGGTGCAATTTGGGACTGTTTTGGGTGCACCTTGGTATGGTCAGCTTTCTGAAAACATTGAAAAGCTACGAATAGGCCAAATCCCCACAGGGCAGATAAGTCTAGGCCGGATAGGCGAAGACATTGGGCGTGCCTTTGCTTTCCAGTTTAAAAAATTAGCTTTAGCGGCTCTTATAGGTGTGCCCCTGCTGGTCCTAAACTTCTTTCCTCCAGTCGGTACGCTCATCGCCAGCAGCGGTGCTATTGCCTTAGGTGCGATTTTGGTCAGTCTAGACTTTCTCGACCCCCCCCTTGAGCGTCGGCGTCTACGTTTTCGGACTAAACTTGGACTGCTGGCTCGTACCTTGCCTGCCAGTGCCAGCTTCAGTTTGATCTGTCTGGCGCTGGTCAGCGTGCCCTTTTTGAACTTGCTGACGGTGCCCCTTTGCGTAATAGCAGGCACCCTCTTTAGCTGTGATTATGCCCTTCCAAAATTGCAAAATGAGCCAGAAAAAAAGTAGATAAGTTCGGCGATCACGCATTACGCAGACTCCTGAGGCAACCGTTTAAGGGTTTGGCGTACAGACATCAAGATTGATTTGGAAGTGCTACGATCACCAGTACATGCAGCAGGCTTACTCATCCTGTGTCTACTTTTACGCCCTCTGACACCCTGAATCTCCAACATTTTGCAGCAGTGCCTACAGAACCCGTTTGGCGGTTTAGTGTTGAGCAGTATCATCGGATGGTTCGTCTTGGTATCCTAAGCGACGATGATCCCGTAGAGTTGCTGGAGGGATGGCTGGTCTACAAAATGCCAAAGAATCCGCCCCATCGTGCGACTACGAAACTTACCCGAAATGCCTTAGACGCCATCATTTCTGGAGACTTGTATGTCGATACTCAAGAACCGATCACACTCATAGACAGTGAGCCAGAACCTGATGTGGTGATCGTCCGGGGAAATACCCGCAATTATCTTGACCGCCATCCGGGTGCCGAAGATATTACACTTGTCATCGAAGTTTCTGATACAACCTTAGAGCGCGAACGCACCTCAAAAAAGCGACTCTATGGCCGTGCGGGGATTCCGGTCTACTGGATCATCAACCTCCCGGAACAACAGATTGAGGCCTATAGCAAACCTGTCATAGAAGAAGCGACCTACCAGCATCGTCAAGACTATGCCCTATCTGATAAAGTACCTGTTGTCATCGCAGGGCAAATCATCGGTCACTTATCTGTAAGCGATTTATTTCCCTGAGCTTGATAGGCTTTAAATCCCTTCATAATTTAGGCACTGAGCGAACCTACCGATCATGAATGCACTGACCCAAGAGACCGTTCTCGAGATTATTGAACTGGCCGAAGCTGAAAGCGAACAAGATGAAGAGGATGAAGCGACGGGCGTTTCGCTCACGGAAAAAATGATGAGACACTTACAGGGTGGCAATCCTCTGGATCGGAAGATTATGAAATTGTCTCAGCCAGAGAAAAATGAACTCCTCGCGTTGGCATCGCTTGGGCGTGAAACTAACGCCGACCAATCTTGGTCTGACTTAGTGAGGGCGGCCGCTGCCCAAGAAGTGGATATTGAGTACCTTTCGACCAAAGACGGTTTACCCCAACTTCTTCAAGCTGGCTTGCAGAAGCTCAGCCTCCTCTGACCTTCATAACTAAATCCATCATTTCTTGGTTGATGTGCGCTAAGCCCAAAGACCACACCCTAGGTAAGCTGGGAGAGCGCCAAAAAATAGGGAACGACTTTGCCTCGACATTTACTGATCACCGCTACGGATACTGGAGTAGGCAAGACGATTACCACGCTCTGTCTAGGGGCCTATTGGCAGCGCTACCATCCCGAACAATCCCTAGCGCTTTTCAAAATGGTGCAATCTGGTCCGGGGGATATGGAAACCTATGGTCAGGTTTTGCCGGATGTTACCAAGGTTTGTGGTCAATCCTTTGCCGCTCCGCTGGCTCCGCCTTTGGCTGCGGCTCAAGAAGGCCAACGGGTCGAGCTGGGGCAAATCTGGCAAAAGTTTCAACAGGTACAGAGCACGCACAGCCTGACTTTACTGGAAGGACCAGGCGGTTTAGGTTGTCCTATGACTTTAGAAACGCCCTTAGGTGCCTTGGTCCAAGAATGGCGTTTACCCTTCGTCTTGGTCGCCCCTGTGCGTCTCGGGGTCTTGGGACATCTGGCGGTGTATAGTCACTACTGCCGAAGCATGGCCCTGGACCTAAAAGGAATTATTCTCTGCTGCCCTGAACCTGCTCCTTCTGCTGACTGGGCACCCAAACGAGTTATCGAAAATCTATGCCTTACCCCAGTCCTCGGTACGATTCCTTATTTGCAAGACTTTGGTCCTGAGTCTCTCAGCAAAGCTGCTAGTGACCTAGACCTTGAGCGCCTTGGCTGGTGAAGATTGCAGGGTCTTCTGTACGTGGATGGTGGGGACAGGTGTTGTTGGAAGGGACTGTTGGTACCCGAAATACTGCTGGTTGATGAGGTTGCTGATCGGATCGAGCTTTTGTTCAAAGTCTTTGAGATAAGCGACTACACCCATCTCATAAACTTCGTCCAAAGAGCCATATTCCAGGCCGGATAAAATTTTCCCAGTTAAACGGAGGGCTTCATCGCTTGTCGGATTTTTTATGTCTGTGAAGCGGTCTTTATGAATGGAGTCTAAGGACCGATAGAGATGGGAAATGGCATAACGGAGTGAACGGGGAAACTGGGGCTCAAAAACTAAGAGGTCCACTACATTTCTGGGCGTAACTGTAGCGCGGTGAAGCTTGCAATAAACTTCGAACGCACTCACAGAGCGTAGGACGGAGAACCACTGCTGGATGTTATTTGGTCTATCGATTCCCTCTGGATTGTAGGCTTGATAGCGGATCTGCAATAAACGGACCACTAGGCCAGCACGTTCGATGAACCGCCCGGACCGAATAAAATTCCAGCCTGACCCATGCAGCGAGGTGTTATGCAAAAGACCGTGAATTAACTGAGATTGTTCTTTTACCTTTTCGTAAAAATCGATCGCTTTAGTATCCCCTAAGCCTTCCCATTGAAGCTGTCGGAGGTCTAAATAAAGTTGGTTCAAAGTTAGCCAGACTTCTGAGGAGATCTGGTCGCGGATACCGCGTGCGTTTTCCCGAGCTTGGGTGATACACGACAGAATAGAACTGCGATTGGTCCGGTCCAGGGTCAAAAATTGCTCTACGTTGCCTGCGATGACCTCTTCTGGATAGAGCTTCTGGTACTCTTCCCCTTCTCCAAAGATGTCCAGGATCAAGCCCCAGCGCGTCTCATTTTCTTTGGCGTCTAATTGCGTTTGGTAGCTATCCAAAACCATGCGGGCAGTATTCTCGGCCCGCTCAATGTATCGGCCCATCCAGAAGTGATATTCGGCAATACGGCTCAGCATATGGACCTAGTTTGGGCTCTATCAAAAACTATCGTGAAAACCTAGACCCAAACTGTTCATCATGAACTAAATATGCAGTTTGTCGCGCTGCACTCCAAGCTTACCTTGGGGCGACGGGAGAAGCTAAAGGAGGGACTTCTGTGGAATTTTTAAGTTCATGCTGATCGGTAGGGCGCTGGTGCAACCGTAGTAACTTGGCCAAGGTGTTTTTGAGTTTTGTGCGAGGAACAATTTGGTCTACAAAGCCATGCTTAAGTAAAGATTCAGCAGTTTGGAAATCATCGGGTAACTTTTGGCGCAGGGTTTGCTCAATGACGCGGCGACCAGCAAAACCAATCATCGCTTTTGGTTCGGCGATGATAATATCCCCCAGCATGGCAAAGCTAGCGGTGACGCCCCCTGTCGTTGGATTGGTGAGTACTGGGATATATAACAACCGGGCTTCTTGATGTTGCTGGAGCGCTGCGGAAATTTTAGCCATCTGCATCAGGCTGAACATCCCCTCTTGCATCCGGGCCCCGCCTGAAGCACAGACGAGCACCACAGGAATGCTTCGGTCCGTACTCTGCTCAATGAGGCGGGTAAATTTTTCACCCACTACCGAGCCCATACTTCCGCCCATGAATCGAAAATCCATCACGCCTAGGCCTATAGGGTGGCCCTTGAGCATTCCAAAACCTGTCAAGGCCGCATCCGTCAGCCCTGTTTTCTGGACGGTTTGTTGGAGACGCTCGACATAGGGTTTGAGATCTTCAAAGTGCAGAGGGTCCATGGACCGCAAATGTTCGTTAATCGGGCTCCAGCTACCGTGATCTATGAGCTGGGCAATCCGTTGAGGACCTTCTACTTTGTTGTGGTGTTGGCAGGCAGGACAGACCAAGCTATTCTCGATGACATCCTTGGTGTAGTGCAGGGCGCTGCATTCTTCGCACTTGGTCCACAGACCATCGGCGATCTCCCGCTGCTGGTGCTCTGGGCTGATGGGCGCATTCTGTGACTTACGGCGGTCTGCGAACCAATCAATGAGTGACATAGGGGTAAGAAGAAACCTTATCTAGATCTTAAAGCACAGAAGTAGGCATCGTTCAAAAGTGGCCGTTTTTAGGTACCACTGGCACGACTAAACACTAAATATGGGGCGGACGATGGGACTTGAACCCACGAATGGAGGTACCACAAACCTCTGCCTTAACCCCTTGGCTACGCCCGCCATGAGCAAGTAATCATAGTACTACCTGAAAATTCGCTTTGACAACTTTTATTTACGGGAAGCCGTCCCCATTCAACCTATGTTGGAGAATTATTTCGACATGGAGGTATCTGTGGCCCGCAAAATAATCTACCTAGCTAGCCCCTACGGCTTCTCGCAGCAGCAGAAATCATTGTTGTTACCTCCGCTGTTTCAATCTCTAGAAGATTTAGGGGCTGAAGTGTGGGAGCCGTTTGCCCGCAACAATCAAATTGATTTCACACAGACAGGATGGGCCTATAGCGTTGCACAGGCAGATTTGGAGGATGTGAGAAAATGCGATGGAATTTTTGCGGTTGTCAACGGCACACCTCCCGATGAGGGAGTGATGGTGGAGTTGGGTGTAGCAATCGCCCTCAATAAAGCAATTTTCTTATTTCGTGATGATTTTCGACGCTGTACCGATAGTGAGCAATATCCCCTCAACTTGATGCTCTTTTCTGGTCTACCCAAGGTGGGCTGGGAAGACTACTACTACACATCGACAGACGAGATTCAATCACCGATCAAAGCGCTTTATAGTTGGTTGAGAGGGAAATAATTGTGATTGATCCTAAAATGGAGCAATCACAAAGGTTAGGCTGACATCATGAAGCGGATCAAAGGTTTCACAAAAATGCCCTGTAACCCATGCTCAGTCAATATTTTAGCTATTCTTAATGCGGACATTTATGTGTGAATTTTATTAGAGACGTCGCCGTACCCAAAGTGCGGGTCCAATAATTAAGCATCCGGCACCCACGATGAAAAGGACTGTTTGCCATCCGCCCTGCTTGGTTCCAAAGGATAAGCCAGCATGCCCCACCCAAACAAAGGCTGCCATGCCTGGCAAATTTCCGAGTAGAGACCCCCACCAATAATCTCGGAAGCGGACCTTGCTCAAGCCTGCGGCAAAACTGACAATGGCATAGGGAGTGGGCAAAAGACGGGCATAGACCATGCCTTCAAAGCCCCGTTGCTCGATCAGATCGTCCCACTGGTTCCATCGTTTTTGTTTCACCCAACGCTCTACTTGCTCTCGGCCTAAGTTCCGAGCCAGGAAAAAAGCAAGGGTAGCTCCCAACATGCCACCGCAGAGGGCCCACAAAGTTCCCCACCAAGGACCAAATAGAGCACCTGCGGATAGGGCAAAGACTCCAGCCGGGAGTCCGGTTGTCAGGGCTAAGGCAAACAGCAAAATATAGGTAGGTGCGGTCCATACCCCGAGATGGGACAACTGGTCCGTGTTGAATAAGGTCGCTAGAGGGCTCAAGCGAAAGAGGATAACCCCGGTTCCTAAAAGCAATAGTAGAATCAGAGACTTCGGGAAGGGGCTTTCGCGGCTTTCTTGTACTCCCATAGAATTTACGAACTACCTAGAAATGCCATGGATGCGCTCCCACAACGGACCTTGCCATAACAAAGAGGGTAAGTCCGGCAGAAGAGTTTTGAAGGAGGCCCTTATGCAGTTTTTCCAAGGCCGTATTGAGCAGGCGGCGGACTTGGCGGGTCGTGAGTTCTAGTTCTTTTTCAATTTCTCCATAGGACCTCGCTCCTTGATGATCCAAGCCAAAACGGGCGGTAATCACTTTCTTCTCTAGGGTCTCTAAGCGTCCTAGGGAGGCCCAGAGCAACTGCTTGGTATCCCGGTCTTCCAAACTCTGGAAGGGAGTCGCCATCGGATCAACCAAGCGTTCCATGCGTTCTTGGTCTTCATGTTCGCCCGATAGCTCATTCAGAGAAATCAGGGGGCGGCTGTGTTGAACCAACAATTCTTCGTTGGTATCGCTCAGCCCCAATTGAGCGGTAATTTCCCGATGGGTAGGACGCCGTCCCTGTTGGATGGAGAGTTCCCGCATGGTCTGGCGATACTGGCTCATTTTCTTTTGCATGTACACCGATACACGAATCGTCCGGCCTTGATTGGCTACCGCTTGAGATACATCTCGACGAATCCACCATGTGGCATAGGTGCTGAAGCGGTAGCCTTTCTCTGGATCGAAGCGCTCTGCAGCCTGCATGAGACCAACGTTCCCTTCTTGGATCAAATCCTCTAGGGAAAGTCCTTGTTCGCGATATTTCTTGGCAATAGAGACCACAAGACGCAGGTTGTGGCGAACGAGAACATCTTTGGCCCGTTCGCCTGTTTTCAGGGTCTGTTGAAGCTCTTGGATGCTGATGCCCGCCCGTTTTGCCAACAGCTCCGGACGTAGTTCTTTGCTATGCTCTTTGCCCTGTTCTAACCCTTCCTCCACTCTTTCCGTCAACGCTAAGAGGGCGAGTCTTTGCTGGACTTGGCGTGATAGATGGAGCTCTCTCTCTTTGGAGAGGAGAGGGTAACGACCAATTTCTTCAAGGTAGCGGTCTAGATTATCGATGGGTTTGTTAATCACAAGTGTTTTCACCGATGTAAAAATGTTGCGTTTTGTGTAATGTCTTTAGGCTGAGAAAGCGCCCCTCCAGGCATTTCTAGCATACAAGCTACAGTACCCTGTCCTTGAGTCTAGTTCAATTCCATGAATAGCGTCGTTTAATAGGGTTATGGACCGCTGGGTCCGCTTCTCTAATTCCATAAGCTTCTGAAATTAAGGCTTAGCAGTATGGCCGCGACCTCTAATACAAAGCAGACATTCTTTGATAATTGGGCTGGACAGTATGACCTGCTGATCAATCGGGTTTTCATGGGGAGTGTTCATCGCCGTTTTTGGGAAATGGCTAAAGTGCCTTTTGGCGCTCAGGTCCTGGATGTGGGCTGTGGAACGGGACAAGCACTGATTCAACTGGGCCGTCAAAGACCGGATATTAGCTCCATGGGGTTAGACCTTTCCTGGCAGATGATCAGCCGTGCGCATCAGGTTCATAGTCTTCCAAAACGCATTGTTTTCAAGCAGGGAGACGCGATGTCGCTTCCCTTCGAAGACCATAGTTTTGACCAAGTAGTCTGTATGTTAAGTTTTCTGCACTTTGCCGATCCGCTTAAAGTTTGTGAAGAAATACGTCGCGTTCTTAAGCCTGGGGGTTGGTTTTACTGGGCCGATATTGCCGGATCCGAACCTTTGGAGGCTGTCAGTAACTGGACATTCCAGGCGCTGGGGGCTGGGGATGTGCAACTATTCTCTTACCGAGAGCGGGAAATGCTGATGGGATTTGCCGGGCTGAAGCCAAAGGGCCATCAATATTTGCTGGGATCTATCTTGCTGAGTGGTGCCTGCCGTTGATGCTGGAGCGAACGGTGGAAATGAGGGTGGAACATCCTCTGGAATTGGTTTATAAGCTCTGGGCCGATATGGAAAATCTCCCCCAGTGGATGGAGTTCGTGCAAGATGTCAAAATTATCAGCCAGCCCGGTGAACAAGAAATATCCCGTTGGCGTTTTGGTTCAGGCCCTCTATCGGTCACCTGGACTTCCCGCACTACCCGTAAAATTCCTCTGCGCCTGATTGCCTGGGAATCCATTTCTGGCCTGAAAAATCGAGGAAAAATTGAATTTTTTCCCGAGGATTCAGGTTGTCGACTTAAGCTAGCGCTTGCTTTTGAAA
>CASBPW010000190.1 GCA_949127685.1 Candidatus Sivonenia alaskensis PMM_0068
ACATTACATACTATTTCATGGTAAACGTCATCCTCTAGAAATGGGCAGTGCTGAAATTGAAGCTTTTTCAACAGATCTGGTAGTGAACCAGCAAGTAGCAGCCTCGACTCAGAACCAAGCATTGAGTGCTCTGCTATTTCTATATCGGGCAGTGCTTAAGCAAGAATTCGGTATGTCTATAGATGCGTTTCGTGCCAAGCGTTCCCGCTATCTACCCACCGTGCTTACTAGAGAGGAAGTGTTGGCAGAATCTACTAGTACACCAACTTTTCGCCCAGGTCTTTTATGGCAGTGGATTGCGACTGACTGAAGGACTACAATTGCGTGTCAAAGATGTGGATTTTGCCCAGTACCAAATTTTAGTGCGCGACGGCAAGGGAAAAGAAAGTCGTGAGATGATGTTGTCCTCAAGCCTGATTGATTTTTGAACTAAGTTGAAATTTTCATGCAGAAATCTCCCCTCTGCGGGAGAGATTCCCATTCATTCGTGCAAACTTAAACGGTTACAGGTTCTTTTACTTCTACCTTCTTAGCCTGCTGCTTATTCAAGCCCATGACCATCGGAATAAATTGCTGCACAAAGTCCGCAGGATTTCTCTCGAAGACTATGCGGGCCGCACCGAAGCGGGCTTTGGTGACATCAGGCAGCAGGCGAGGAATTTGTTCCGCTAGATACTGAGGGCGTTCCCAAACCGGAAGCGTTTCTGAAATTTCAATCAGGCGGTTAAAGCGACGCAGTTCTGCTCCGAGGGTAATGTCCATCCCCGCTTCAAAAGCCGCATTTTCAATCGCATCAAACTTGCGTTTGGCTTCCTCTACCTTGTGTGCATTTTCAGGGCTCTGCTTGGCCAGGATGGCTAACCAACGATTTCCCCAGCGCACATGGTTTGCTTCTTCGGGGAAGATCCGCTCGATACATGCACGGATTTTGATATTTTCTTCCGTCTGTTCTGCATTCTTCAGTGCCTTGATATGGGCAGAGAAAAAGTGACAGCCGCGCTTTTCGGTGACATTGATAGCTGCTAAGGTTCCAATTACATCTGGGGTGGAGCCATCGTCCCCGATCAGCTTTTCATACTCATCGATATAAGAAGGTCCGCCAGGAGTTCCCAGGTCTGCGCCCAAGTCATAGAGCAAGTCTGTCAACCAGAATGCATGTTGGGCCTCTTCCCGTACATGGTTTGAAAGGTCCCGCACCAGCTCACGAGGTTGGCCTTCCAGACGCTCGATCACATCGGTCAAATCCTTGCAGCTCCGCTGTTCTGAGTAGCGATAGCGATTCAAGGTCAGGAGATGAATACCACGGTCTTTGATCACCATGTCCAGCATTTGCTGAGCGCTGATGGTCCCATAAAGCTTCTTGGGATAGGTTACGGTCATTGCCTTCCAGGTCTTTTTTCTAAAGATAGTCATATTGTAAACGGATGTTTCTGGTATGAGACGAAGAACCTCATCCCTCATCCCTGCAGTCGGGTCAACATCGTCAAAATCCCCTGCTGACCCAAAAGAATTTCCCGGATAAAGGCAAGAATCGCAAGCCAGATAAAGGGCGTTATATCTACACCTCCAAAGCTGGGAATCAGCTTACGCATTGGGCGGAGAAAGGGCTCTGTCGGCCAAGCAATCAAGTTATAAGGTAACTGATTCAGATCCTTCTGGGGAAACCAAGTCAAGATAAACCGGAAAAGAAAAGCAAGAATTCCCAAGCCCAGCAGAGGTTGGAGGAAAAACCAAATCAGAATCTCGATGGGCTTCACGAAATAACTACCAAATAGATGTACTTAGTGTACCGAGTCTCCTGAATCCCTGAATCTATGAGTCTTGCTGAACCCTCTAGGATGCACGCTGAAATCGCATATGGTTACGAAACACACCATCAAACTGCTGGAAACCCTTAAGATGAATAGGTAATTCCACTCTGTAGAAAAGATGTTCCGTCTTCTAGCTATTAATCCGGGAGGAGTTGAGGACCAAATCCTCTTTTTCCCAACTCTACAAGGTATCCGGGATGCCTTCCCAACAGCGTCGGTGGATGTTGTAGTGGAGCCGAGCGCGGCAGTTGCCTACCAAGTTTGTCCTGGACCAACCAGAACTATTCCCTTTAGTTTTAGCAGTAACCCTAGTCTTGGAGACTGGGTCAACCTTATTGGTCAAATTCGAGAACGTGATTATGAGGTGGTACTTTCGACAGGACGCACGGCTGGAGATGGATTCCTACTTTGGCTCACCGGAATTCCTCACCGGATTGCCTACGCTGGCAGTCTCACCGAGAGATTGTTAACGAATCCGATTACTATGCATCAAGATCAATACACGGCCTCGATGTACCATGACCTCGCTAAAGGGGTAGGCGTGAAGCAAGAGCCAACCATCCCTAAAGCCCTCGTGTCAGAAAAGGCCCAGGCTTGGGTTACGCAAGAATTTAAAACCCGTCAGATCGAGCCTGGCAAATTGGTGCTTCTATACCCTGGGGCTGGCAAACTTTCGGCTAAGAATGAAGTGTTAAGGCCCTACCCCACGGAGCAATGGGGCGAAGTCCTGCAGATATTAATGGATAAAACTAAGAACCAACTACTTCAGTTCGCGGTGATCCAAGGGGTTGAAGACAAGCAATTTGCCGCTCAATTGCAGGAACAACTGGGCAATCGAGTCTTATTTATTACTCCCCCAGACCTTGGCACACTGACAGCCCTTATCCAATCTGCCAAACTTCTGATTTGCGTAGACAGTGCGCCGATGCATCTGGCGGTGGCTACCAATACCCCGCTGATAGCACTGTTTGGTCCAGCGAATCTGGTACACATCCTGCCCAAATCCCTCCGATTTATCCCTCTACAGGACCAGAACTCTATCGCGGCGATTAAGCCTCAACGCATTGTGCAGATGGCTCTTGAACAATTGAGTAGTAAGACCCCCGTGTCTTAGTTAGGTTGAATTTCCATGCCAGATTTAACAGGCCAGACATTCCAGGACCAGCTCCGGCAGACTCTTTATGCTGCTCTTCAGGAGGCTTTTGCAGCAGGGCAACTAGGTCAGTTAGCCCAAATCCCCACATCATCAGAAGTGGTATTTCAACCCCCTAAGAATCCAACCTATGGAGATTATGCCAGCCCAATTGCTCTTTCGCTGGCGAAACCGGCTGGGCTGAATCCCCTGCAGATTGCGGAGATATTGGTGGAATATCTGGACCGGTCGGGATTTAGCGCAGAAGTGGCTAAACCTGGTTTTATCAACTTCAAAGTCCAAGACAGTCTACTGGCCAAGCAGTTGGCCCTGATTTTGAACCAAGGTTCTGATTACGGCAGAACAACCCCGGCCAAACCGAGAAAGATTCTCCTAGAATTCGTTTCCGCTAATCCGACAGGGCCGCTCCATGTGGGTCATGGACGCTGGGCTGCCATTGGTTCTACGCTCGCGAATCTCCTGCGCTTCGCGGGTGATGAGGTTACGACCGAGTTCTACATCAACGATGCGGGAAACCAGATGAGTCTCTTGGGCCAATCTCTGGGGGTCCGCTATTTTCAAGAATTGGGTTACGAAGCAACGATGCCGGAAAAAGGCTATCAGGGGGACTACATCAAGGATTTGGCTCAGACCCTGATCCTTGAGTGGAAGGACATCAAAGCTTCTGCGCCCGTGGACTGGTTTACCGACTACGCCTGCCAACATCTACTCCAGCAACAGAAAGACACCCTCGCGGCGTTTCGTACGGAATTTGACCACTGGTACTCCGAGCGGACACTCCACGAAGAAGGCATTGTCCAGAAAGCGATGGATGACCTGGAAAAGCGCGGAATGCTCTATCGGGCAGATACCTCCCAGGCAGAACAGGCTGAAAGGGAGAGAGAGACCGATGAAGGAGATGGCTCTGGAGCCTTATTCTTTAAAGCGGCTCAGTTTGGTGATGACAAAGACCGGGTAATCCAACGGTCTAATGGGCTTTTGACTTATTTAGCGGCGGACATTGCCTACCATCGGGAAAAGTTTGAGCGGGGCTATGACCTCTTAATCAATATCTGGGGGGCAGACCACCATGGCTATGTGCCCAGGGTAAAAGCGGCGATGCAAGCGCTCGGGCATCCTTCAGAAGGCCTGGAAATCATCATTGGTCAACTGGTTAAGCTCTTGAAGCTCAATCCAGAAACCGGGAAAAAGGAAGAAGTCCGGATGTCGAAACGCACGGGAAACTTTATTACCCTGGATGACCTGATCTACGGCATTGATAGTCCAGAAGATGCGGTCGGGCCAGATGCGGCCCGTTGGTTCATTCTCAGCCAATCGGCAGATTCTTCGGTAAATCTGGACTTAGACCTAGCCGTAAAACGGGACACGGATAATCCTGTCTATTACGTGCAGTATGCTCACACACGGGCCTGTAGCGTTTTTAGAAACCTGGGCGACTACCCTGAATTACTAGAATTTTTGGCTAACCTCCGCTCTGGATTCAACCCTGAAACCTTAATTGGGGAATCTGGTTTTCTCCTGGATAGTCCTGAAGAACGAGCATTGATTCTCCGCCTAATCAATGCCCCAGACCAGTTTCGTCGGGCTGCAGAAGAACGGGCTCCCCAAATCCTGGTGCGCTATAGCGAAGAGTTAGCCAATGATTTCATGAAGTTCTATGATCGCTGCCGGATTCTGCCCTTGCTCCGGGAAAACCCCAAAGATGCTTTGGCCTATGCCCGTGGAGTCTTGATGGTTGCGGCCAAACAAGTTTTGGCAACGGCGTTAGGATTACTGGGCATTAGTGCACCAGAGTCCATGTAGCCCTCTACGATGCCATAATAAATAGTCAAATCTCAGTTTAGTGAGAATAATCTTAGCCAGGATGCTGCGGACATCACCCAGCCGTATCTCAAAAGGGTTAAATATTTATGGGGAAACTCGTGGATGTGATTTGTTATGAATGCTGAAGCTATAAGGGCAGTCGAAAACGTTGCTCTCGTTATTGTTGGCTGGCTCCTGAGCATCTTAACGACGGAACTGAAAGACTACAGTATTAGAGAGAGAGAAAAACGGAAGCTGTTCACGCGCCTTTGGTTAATCTTGGAGAATATATACATCAACCTTGAGATAGCGCCTTCATGGCATAGAGCAGGAGGTACAGAGGCTATAGGAGCACTCGAGATTGAGGAGTCTTGGAATAAGACCATTCCACCGGCCCCTCCTTCTCTTCCCAAAGACTTTGATGATGTCTTAGGAAGAGTGGAGGAATGGGAATCAGAAAACGGACAAAATACGTTTGTAAAACAGCTCAACAGTCTACGGTCCCAGCTTGAACTATCAAATCAATTTTACAAAGACCTCAGCCTGCAAGCACAAGATGTTGATAAGCATATATCTGAGAGAGAATTAGCCATCTATAACAACTTGTTAGCAGACTTTAAAAAAGATACTTTTAAGACCCTAAAACTTACCTCTCCTTTAAGATTCCGCTTTTTACAACAGTTAAAAAGAAGAATCAGTAGCGGAGACTAATAATAATGACAACTAAAGCAATAAATGTTCTTGAGGAAGCCACGCAATTGTCGCTGTGCTTATATACAGCTATGGTTAAGGAAGAAATAATGAAAAAACTTAAGTCCGTATTTCAGTACTTGCTAGCAATCTTCTTTGTCCTCGCAGGAGCGAATCATTTTATCAACGCTAGTTTTTATCTGCAGATGATGCCGCCCTATCTACCGTGGCATCTGTTCCTTGTTTATTTGAGCGGCATATTTGAGATCGTTTTAGGCATCATGGTTCTCATACCAAGCTTGACAAGTATCGCGGGATGGGGATTAATTGCATTGCTCATAGCGGTATTCCCAGCCAATATCCATATGGCACTTCATCCAGATTTATTCCCGTTTATCAGTCCTATAGCGCTATGGATTAGATTGCCTTTTCAAGCAGTGTTCATCGCTTGGGCCTATTGGTCTACACGACCTTTAGTTAGCTATCCATAGTTCAGCTTAAAGTCAGGCAAAAACTTTCAAAGCCACAGAGATTAGCGACAGGAAAATCATAAATCCGATGCCATCGAGCAAGGTGGTTAGGAGGGGGCCACTAATCAAAGCAGGATCGAGATTGAAACGCTTGAATCCCATGGGCAACAAAGCGCCCAAAGTAACGGCCACCATGGTATTGATTGCCATCACCAATCCTGCCACCACCGCTACCCAACGTTGCTCCGGCGGTGTCCAAATCAAAGAGAGCAAGATGAGGGTACAACCCAAGGCTAAGGCTGTACCTAATCCCGCCAGAATTTCTTTGCGGAGGATTCGGAACGTATCTAGGGGTGTGATTTCACCAACGCTGAGACCACGGATAGTTACCGTCAAAGCTTGAATACCGACGGTCCCGCCCGTATTGGAGAAAATCGGCATAATCACCGCCAGTACTGGCACGAGCGCAATCACAGACTGGAAAGGAGCAATGGCACTGGCAGAGGCAATATAAAGAGCCATGACGCCCAAAAGCCAAGGCAAGCGTTGACGAATCGTAACACCAGGAGCCGCCAAGGTAGACTCCTCGCCCCCGCTGACCGCCGCCAATTTGAGGATGTCTTCCGTAGCTTCTTCTTCCAAGATGTCGATCACATCGTCAATGGTTACAATTCCCACCAGGCGTTGTTCGCGGTCCACCACCGGCAAAGCCAGGAGGTCGTGGCGCTTCATCAGGCGGGCCACTTCTTCCTGAGGGGTGTGGGTCGTGACAAAAACCAGACTGCGACAGACTAAAGACCGAATTTCTGTGTCAGGGTCCGCAAAAATCAGTTGGCGCAGCGATACCACCCCTTCCAGAGCTCGGTTCGTGTCTGTGAGATAAGTGTAGTAAATCGTTTCCTTATCGGCGTCTAGACGGCGAATCTTCTGAATGGCTTGAGCCACCGTGAGGTCATTGCGCAGACGCACATATTCCGTGGTCATTACCCGACCTGCCGTTGCTTCGGGATAACCCAAAAGCAACGCTGTAGCTTCCCGTTCACTGGGGCTCATCTGCGCCAAAAGGCGCTTGACCACCCGCGCCGGTAATTCATCAAATAGCTCAGCCCGGTCATCCGGAGACATGGCATCTACCAGAGCCCGTACTTCTCGGTCATGGAGATTATTGATGAGCTCTTCTTGCACTTCGAAGGGCAGGTATTCAAAGACTTCATTTGCTTGCTCTTTGCCCAAAAGCCGGAAAGCAATACCCTTCCTCGCATCGGGGAGCGCTGCAATATATTCCCCCGCGTCTGCGGGATTGAGGTCTTTCAGCTGAGCCTTCAACTGCGTGAAGTCATCGATAGACATCAGGAAGTCGCGGCGGTCTTGGGTGAGCATCTCTCCCTTCCTCCATCTTCTTAGGGTCTAACTAAACCTCCTCCAGAAGATGGGAATCCCAAAAACTGAAAGAGCTAGGTACTCGGACCGTTGCTACTACTCAAAGCTGAGCCTCAAAATCAACATCTGGAAACATTTAAGCCACTAGGTTTAATTTTCCAGACCAGGTATATTGTACGCCATGAACAGAATGGTTGTGAATACGCTCACAAAGACTACATAATCCTCCTCACAGGCCTTTTCAGTCCAGCTATTTGGCCTAACCTCCGGATAAAGCTTGAAGAAGAGGATTTTCCCGTTTTCTAGCCCCTGCCCATTGATAACTGTCTAGGTTTAGAGCCAGAACGTTTCTACGCAGAGTGCAAATATAGGGCCCCGGCTCTACGGATTCAAGAAAGTGCAAGACAGAAGCGTACAGTAGCAGGTCTAATGCCTTATCATTCCTAGCATGACCTACACTGCCCAGATTCAGCATGGTGGCCAAGAGCACACTATTACTATCGGTCCTCATGAAACAGTTCTCGTTGCCGCCTTACGTCAAGGAGTCCTGCTCAGTTCCTCCTGCGAAGCCGGGGTCTGCACCACCTGTGCTTCTCTGATTAAATCGGGCATCATCGATCAAAGTGAAGGAATGGGCATCGGTCTTGAATTACAGGAAAAAGGCTACGCCCTCTTGTGTGTTTCCTATCCCAAATCTGATCTCGTGATTGAATCTGATAAGGAAGACGAAGTGTACCGCCAGCAGTTCGGCTAAAAGTATGCCAGCGGATTGGGGATTAGCACTCCATACCACTACAGACATTCTTGGCTTAGCGCTCATGAGTTCTGATCAAGAATATCGTGACAGCCAAGAACGCTTAGGACTCGATTTATCTAATCTGTTGCTTGTCAGAATGCGGGATTTCTTACCCCCTCAATCCCTACAGAACCTGGCTTTTATCGCAGTAGCGAATGGGCCAGGTAGTTTTACCAGTTCGCGGGTAGGCTTAGTGGTGGCTCGAACACTAGGCCAACAATTAGCTATCCCTGTTTTTACCATTTCCTCCCTTGCCTTGTGGGCTGGTAGGAACACAGAAAAGGCCATCATTGCCGTACACCTTGATGCCCGCAGAAATGAACGGTATGGCGCGATCTATCAAGGGGGAGATGGAGCTATGAAGCCTATTGTCGCTGAAGATATTTTTGCGGCAGAGACGTGGCGCGCCTTATTAGAAACCCATCAACCCGATCAAGTGATTGATGGTGGAGCGCAGACTACTATTCCTGTGACCGCCCTAGCACAGATGGCATGGCAACGCTATCAGCAGGGAGAGCGTCCCTTATGGAATGAGGCAGTCGCTAACTACATGAGGCAGCCTGCGATTAACACTCAATCATCTACTGGTTCGTAGAGGAATTCAAAAAGATTGCCATCAGGATCTTTGGCATAGAAAGAACGGGTGCCATCCCGATGGTTGAGGATTTTGCTGGTCGTATAGCCTTGGGCTTGTAGCTTCTCGAAGTAAGGCTGGATCTCATTGAGGTCACGAAAGACGAACCCAAAGTGGGGCCCCGCGTGTTTATACTCAGGTCCTAGCAAGGCCAATCCGTCATCTCCAGCTTTCACATAGGCCCAGTCGGAATCTTGCCATGCTACCTCCATACCCAGGTCGGTATAAAAGGTCACAGCTCTGGCAACATCTTGAACGTGCACGGCTACATGGCCAAGGCGGCTAAGTTTTGTCTGAGTAAGCATAGCTCGGAAAAGAGAGGGGCTACTTCCAGGGTAACGGATAGGAGTTATTCACTGCAGTCCTGAGTAAGTAGTTTTGCCATCCGTATTCCGAGTCGAAGGATTTAGATTTTTTCCAGGGCAGCAGTCCGTGGGTCTAAAATCTTTTTGCCCAAGCCAGGAAAGTTGACAGCAATGTAAAGCTTTTCTCCCGTTCCCAGAACATGGGTAATTTGCCCTTGGCCAAAAGAGGGGTGAAGCACTACTTCTCCCACGTCCCACGTTTGATTAGGAGCAGGTTTTAGAGCGGTTTTGGCCGCTGGGGTCCGATAGCCTGGGGAAAAGGACTTGCGGGGACTATCCCCGGAGAGAAGATCCGATACTTCTTCTAAAAATTGAGAAGTGATTGCCGGTTCCCGCTCACCGTAGAGTCTTCGTTCTTGAGCATGGCTGAGGAATAACCGCTCTTGCGCACGAGTAACACCCACATAACAAAGCCGTCTTTCTTCTTCTAAGGATTTTGGATCATCCAAGGAACGGAAA
>CASBPW010000191.1 GCA_949127685.1 Candidatus Sivonenia alaskensis PMM_0068
CCTATTAGAACATCTGCGGGGAGTTATTTGAAACCTCTTCCTAGCCCCCTTGCCGTAAACGGCAAGGGGGCTAGGAAGAGGTTTTTTCGCTATCTTTGAGTTAACCGTTCTGGTATTTGGCGATGCGTGCAATGGTACTGGAGGCACCTGGTCAGCCCCTGCGGGCGATGGATCTAGCGATACCCACTCCCAGCCCTACCCAAGTTTTGATTCACATTCATACTTGTGGTATCTGTCGGACAGACCTTCATGTGGTGGATGGAGAACTGACGCAGCCCAAACTTCCCCTCATTCCTGGACACCAGATCGTGGGTACCGTGGTAGCTATGGGAGCGCGTGTAGAGCGGTTTACACTTGGAGAACGGGTAGGCGTTCCCTGGCTTGGGTCTACTTGTCACCATTGCCGCTACTGTCTTAGCGGACGCGAAAATCTCTGTGACTATGCACAATTTACGGGCTATCAACTGGATGGAGGGTATGCCGAATATACCGTGGCCCAGGAGGAATTTTGTTTTACGATTCCGGAGGACTACCCTGACCTGCAAGCTGCTCCTCTCTTGTGTGCTGGGCTGATTGGCTATCGGGCTTTCAAGATGACCGGAGAGGCTGAAAGGATCGGTTTCTATGGATTTGGTGCGGCTGCCCATATCTTGATTCAGGTAGCCCGCCATCAAAGGCGTCAGGTTTTTGCCTTTACGCGGCCGGGAGATAGCGAAGGGCAACAGTTTGCCCGTGACCTAGGAGCGGTGTGGGCTGGTGATGGACCCCCGCCTGAAGAATTGGATGCGGCCATTATTTTTGCTCCTGCGGGAGAACTAGTACCTAAGGCGCTACACGCTGTGGCTAAAGGAGGTACGGTCGTCTGCGCGGGGATTCATATGAGTGACATTCCCTCCTTTCCCTATGAAATCCTTTGGGGAGAGCGCGTGCTGAGGTCTGTGGCCAATCTGACCCGTCAGGATGGGGAAGAATTTCTGACCTTGGTGCCCCAAATTCCTATCCAGACCGGTGTAGAACCTTTTGCTTTGAGCCAAGCGAATGAAGCTCTGGAAGCTCTACGCAGAGGAAAAATTCGGGGTGCTGCTGTTTTGGTGGTGTAGTCTCCCCAGTACCTGCAGCCTAGTACAGTCTGGTAGAAGCACTTAATCACCCTAAGAGATTCTGTCTATTGGGGGAGCGTCCGGCGATTCATCACTCGGCGCAATACCCCATTGATAAAACCAGGAGCTTGTTCTGAGCCATATTTCTTAGCGAGTTCAATAGCTTCATCAATAGCCACTTTATCCGGCACCTCAGGGACATACTGAAGTTCGGTAACAGCCAAACGGAGCAGATCTCGTTCTACATGGCCCAGACGTTCTAGATTCCATCCTTCCAAGGATTCAGTCAGCAGCTGGTCCACTTCCTTGGCATGGTTGACATAGAGTCTAAGCAACGTAAAAGCGTAGTGTCTGACCTGCTGTTGCTCTGCCAAACGTAGAAATTCTGGAAATTCTATGGCAGTTCCAACTTGATTTATCGCATTTTGGGTTAAATTCTGGGAAAGCTCCAGTTGCTCACGAGCCATCTCCAGGGTGCGAGCAGTAGTTTGGGAGGCAAGTAGCTTATCCCTGCTCTGCTTAAGATGAGCAACCGCTTTTTTGAGGCTCTCATGGGCTTCTTCGGTGAGAATGCGCACCGCTTTTAGGACCAACTCCTCGATAGTTAACTGTTCTAACTTTTGTAACGAGGAAAGCTGGCTGAGACTCAAAAGGACCAATTCACGGGCAACAGTGCGCGCTTGCATGGATTATCACGAGTGCAAAGGTACCGACTGATTCTAAGGCATCCGCTGTCTGTTCATGACTCGGATGGGCGGTTGCTATCCAAGGCGACTAGGTCGAACCAGAAGGTAGTTCCTTTTCCAGGTTCAGAAATGAGTTCAATATGGGAATTGTGTTTACTGATGACGTTGTTCACAATAGAAAGGCCTAAGCCTGTGCCTTCTAGGGTGTGTACCCGATTTTCTACGCGATAAAATCGGTCAAAAATCTTGGCTTGGTCTCCATAGGGGATACCCATGCCCGTATCAATCACACTGATACGCATCTTGGCATAGCCCTCTTCATCCTCAATCGGCTCTGTCTTAATGGTGACATGACCTCCGTCTGGGGAGAATTTGAGGGCATTCCCCATCAAATTGGAGAAGACTTGGAGCAACAAATCGTAGTTAGCCCAGATCATGGTCCCTCCAGGACCAATATCCTGATGAAGCTCAATCCCTTTATCCTTGGCATTGAGCTGATAGGTGCGAAGTGTTTGTTCAATGAGTTGAGAAACATCTACCCAGTCAAATAGATATTCCCGTCCTGATTCCAGCCGAGAAAGATCCAGAACATCATTCACCAAACGCGTGAGGCGGTCAGTTTCCCGGATAGCCGTTTCTAAAAATTCTCGCTTTTGGTCTTCGGCCAGAGCATCCCCATACTCATGGAGTGTCTCAATAAAAGACTTGATATTAAACAGTGGAGTCCGCAATTCATGGGAAACATTGCTAATAAATCGCCCTTGGGCCTCATTCAGCTCCACTTCGCGGGAAATATCCTGAACGGTGAGGACAGACCCTCGTAAATCATCTTTGCCCAGCACCGCAGAGACTAAAATTCTGACGGTTCGTTTCGGGTTGTCTAACGTGGCCCGATACTCTGCCAAAGCCGGAATCATCGATCCATCCGTTGTGACCGATTCCTCTGTACCCACTTTCTCCAAAACTTCGGTTAGCTCTGAGGCTAAGCCTTTGGGTAATTTTTGCAGCGCAGAAGAACCCATTACGTCTTTTGGCCAATTGAAAATATGTAGGGCCGCTGGGTTGGCCAAGAGAATATTTAAATCACGATCCAACAGCACAGCTCCGTCGGCAATCGTAGTCAAAAGGGATTCCAGTTTGGCTTTCTCCGCTGTTATTTTGTCAATATTTTGTTCTTCATAGCTCTGTAATTGTTCTGCCATCAAGTTGAAGCTTTTGATCAACTGACCTAGTTCTCCACCAAAAGGAAGCAGAATACGTTGTTTGAAGTTTCCTGCCGCAATGCCCTTAACTCCTTGCACCAGTTCTTTAATCGGCTGTGTAATCGTTAAGGCGTTGAACACAGCTCCGAGAATAGCCAGAATCCATACCGCCACAAACACAGCAATAGTCACGTCCCTTGTCAGGCTGGAAGAACCAACCAACGTGGCATTGGGATTGGTGCCGATAGAAACAACTCCTACCAGTTTATTTTGGTAGCGCATCGGGTAGAAAATATCGGTTACACGACCGTTGGGAGCGGCATGTTCTCGGCTTGCAGGCAATACTTTTGGGAGGGCGATTTTGCGTGAGAGCGTTTCCTTGGGATCAGCAGAAAGGTCATTCTTTTCGTTAAAAGGGCTTCCATAAAAAATGGTGCCGTCTGGATAGGCATAGAGAATATAGAGGACATTCGAATCGCCCTCCAGGAATTGTTGGGTAAATTGGGTAAGTCCAGTTATATCCCCTCGCCCTACTAAAGGAGCAGCATTAGCCGCGAGAAGCTGGCCTACTGCTTCTCCAAACCGTCGGTCACTCTGACGGGCATCTTCTTGGATCGAGTTGACTACCCAAAAGGTAAAGGCACTAATCACTAAAGAGACGACGAGTGCCGCAGCCGCCAAAAGTCTTACTTGGAGGGCGAACTCCCCCCACCAACGGACAATCAGCTTACTGTAATGTTCAATCATTAAGTTAATTTTAGAAGGCAGGTTGTTAAAAAGCGCATGATTGTGAATTCATAGTAATCAGAGAGCAGCTACCGCTTCAACCTCTACTTTTACACCAAAAGGAAGTTTTCCCGCTTGAATGCAGGTGCGCGCGGGCAGATGCTCGACAAAAAACTGCTGGTATACCTGGTTAAACAGCGCAAAATCTTCCATATCGGCCAGATAAACCGTTACTTTTAAAACTCGGCTAAGACTACTACCCGCTTCAGTCAGGACCCGTTGGAGGTTGGTAAGTACTTGTGTGGCTTCTTCGGCGATGGAACCTTGAACCATAGATCCCGTTTCTGGGATCACAGGCACTTGACCTGCTGTAAATATAAGCCCCTCATAGATCACTGATTGGGAATAGGGACCCTTATTACCTTGGCCGCGAATGGTTTGGATCGGGTTCATGGTGGATACTACGGTTAGGACTAGTGGATAAATATAGTTTAGGCGGGATTAATCCGCATTTTTTCTAAGAATTGCCAAAATTCCCGGCGTTAAACTAACTTATAGTGCGGGCTAGCCTTCCGGATAAGCTTGCTAGACCGCAGCAGCACTTTACTATGGGCGATTGAATGCCATGGGGCATAAGATCTGTTGATGCTCTTTCAGGTTTATCTGCCTTTATTGCTCTGGGGCTTCGCCGGATTCCTCCTGGTCAAAATATTGCCACCCCGCTGGCCAGAATATTTGGCCTCTTTTCTGTTTTGGGTTGGAATTCCTCTGGCTATTTTGAGTTTTATTCGTCGCGCAGAGCTTTCAAGCAGTCTCTGGGTGGCAGGATTCGTCGCTTGGGGAGCTTTACTTTCAGGTTTTGTTTTAGCTTCCCTCTGGTATCGCAAGGTAATGCCCCTACCCGAAAAAGGGACTCAAACCTTGATTCTCAGTGCTGGAATTGGAAACACAGGTTTTATTGGTTTTCCGATACTCTTGGCTTTAGTAGATGTGAAGTACTTCGGTTGGGCTGTAGTCTATGACCTATTGGGAACAGCGTTGGGGGGATACGGCCTAGGGCCTGTCCTATCCGGGTATTGGCAGGGTCAGTCGCTGAATGGGCAAAACTTGGTCCGCAGTCTTGTCCGCAATCCGGTCCTTCTTTCCTTTGCCTTTGCGCTTCTTACGGTGAACGTTTCCCTCCCCACGACTTTAGAAGCGGCCCTGCAGATTGCTGGATTCGCTGCCATCGATGGCAGCTTGTTGCTTTTAGGGATTCGTTTGGGTCAAGTAAAAAGGTGGGGTTCTTTGCTCGATGTTGTTCCGGCTCTCTTAATCAAGATGCTGCTTGTGCCGCTGGGCGTCTTAGCTTTTTTACACTTCTTTGGATTTTCAGGACCGATATTGAGTACTTTGGTCCTCCAGTCTGCGATGCCGCCTGCGTTTGCCACATTAGTACTCGCTGAAACCTACGACCAGGACCGCTTGTTGGCGGTAACAGCCATTGCTGCCGGAATGGGCTTTTTAGTGATTACTTTGCCTCTTTGGCATTACGTGCTCAATCTTACGTGACATACTTCTACCTCACCCGATGGGCTTTGCGATATGGGCTTCTAGAGGGGACTCTATGAACTTTGTCAAGCGCACACAAGAGGAGTTTTCATCAAGGAGAAAACGCACAGGATTTCTGTATAGATCTTCGTGGCGAACACTAAACGAATTGACAACTCCTGTGGAATAGGAAGAAGAAAGAACCACATAACCGAAAGGCTCTCGCACTCCTTCCATTCTGAGTTGCCGGCATTCCCACATCGCAGGACCGGTGACACTCACTTCAACAGCAACCGCAGGGTTCTCTAGGTCCCATCCAACAAGACGGAGCACTTCAGCAGAACCTCCTTCTGCTTGAATCTGCTGTTGGGTTTTGCGCGCACGGCTTGCAGAACGGGAGACACAAAAATAGATTATTAATTCTTCGGCCCTAGCATTAAAAATGCCTGCGATGGAATTCTTCCAGAAAACTTGAAAACCAGAATCTCTCACCACGGGCAATGCATTGAGGATAGCTACTTTCTGCACATCAGGCTGAAGCGCAGCAGGGCGGTCTCCCATAGTGAAGAGTGAAAAAGCCTTGATCAGAGGATCAAACAGCCATACATGTCTTTTTGAGGTAGTTGCTATGGTTTTCATATGAATTGCGCGTGAAGTTACCGCAATTGTGCGCTTCACCACATGGGCAGATGTAAAGCATCTATATAAAAGGAGTAAAGTTTCTATGAAGATAGAAATTGCCCATTAAATTTTAGTTAAACCTAAATAAAGGGTTGGGTGGTGAACGGATTGAACAGAGCAATAACGCGGACGTTGGGGGGCCTTGGACTAAGCTTCTGCTTGAGTTTTCCAGTGCAGGCAGGCAATTTACCGGAGTCCTTACCCCAAAAAGTTTTGGTCAGCATCTCGGGAGTGCAGGTAGTCGTTACTGAGCTGCCAGACAATCCCAGACCAAATTTGGTCTATTTTCTACCGCACCAAGATGAGCGTATTGCTCGAGAGGCAGCCTATCAGCTCTTACCAGAAACAGGGGGGAAAATTGTAGAGATTCGCCAACCAGAAGTTGTTGCTCGAAAATCTGGACCATGCCGCAACTTACTCCTCGGTGGAACCTGGCTAGATCCTAATCAAATGTTTACGTCCGGGGGCGTCGTCTATTCCATTAACAAGATTCTGACCCGTCATCCTGAAAGCCCTCGTCCAGGAGACCTTTTTCAGTTCGTTAGTGAAGCGGGGACGGTATCTGCTTTGGCCCTCAACGCCTTGGGAATAGGCAGTACCAATACCGTCCTAATCGGTACCCAGAGGGTTCCGCTAACCGTAATTTCGCTACACAACAATACACCAGGAAGTTTCAATATCCAGAGCTATGCCCCTGGAGGATCCTACGCAGAGGATGCCGGGGCTCCTCCTTTTAGCAGCCCAAGCATGGATCCTGATGATTTTGTATTGGTTACGCGTAGAGAAGACTTTGAGAAACTGAAAGCCTTAGGCGTCAATACCGTTTTTGAAAATATCCAACGAGATAATGGTGGCCTCTCTTTGGTTGCCAAACAGCAAGGTCTCCAATACTTCAATGTCGAAGTGCAACACCGCTATAATCGCCCTGACACCTGTACAAACAGTCCCAAGAGCTACTCCGGTCATCTCGAACAACAGATGGCCTTGGTCCGCCTCATTTTGAATCAGGTAGTTGTTAACCCACAAACTTTAGCGACACCGCCAGAAGTCACCAATCCAGCAGCACAGCCACTACCCCCTAGCCCGACAGCAGCAGATGACAGTGCGCCTACAACGGCATCACCAGAGCAGCAACCCACTGCTAAGCCAGAACAAGCTCCAGCAAGCCCAATCCCAGCCACCACCGAGCCGACGCCAATTGATGCTAAACAAGTGAGCCCAAGCCAGACTGACCCTGCGCCCGTTCCTACGCTGCCGGTCAGTGATAAATCATATAGACCAAGGTAGGTTCAAACCAGCCTTACTACTCCGTCGTCTCAGGAGTGATGCGCTGAAATAGGTAACCTGTGCCCCGTGCGGTTAAGATGAGTTCTGGATTAGAAGGGTCTTCTTCAAGCTTCGAACGCAAGCGAGAAATGTGTACATCAACCACCCGAGTATCGACATGGCGCTCTGGTTCATATCCCCAGACCTCACGCAGAATTTCTGAGCGGGAGAAAGCTTCTCCTGAACGGCTTACCAAAAGTTCCAACAGAGAAAATTCCATCCCGGTCAAGCGTACCCGTTCATTCTGTTTATAGACTTGACGCTTATTGGTGTCGATTTTAAGATCACCAACCGTAATCAGTCCAGAAGTAGGAATGCCACTTGCTCCATCGCGGTCTACCCGTCTCAAGACAGAGCGGATCCTGGCTTCCAGTTCCTTGGGAGAGAAGGGCTTAACTACATAGTCATCAGCTCCTAACTCTAAACCTGTGATCCGGTCAGCCACATCCCCTAAGGCGGTGAGCATGATAATCGGCACGTCAGATTCTTTACGAAGTTCTTGACAGACCCCATAGCCATCGAGCTTGGGCATCATGACGTCAAGGACTACGAGGTCGGGCTGCTCTTTGTGAAAAGTCTCAAGCGCCTCTTCTCCATCGGCAGCGGTAATGACGCTATACCCGATCATCGATAGGCGTGTTTCTAAAATGCGGCGGATGCTTGCTTCATCATCCACTACCAGGATCTTCTCTTTGCGGTTATCCAAGGGGGCCACTCCTTGTCAAATCTAGGATGGTGTTAACTTTAAATACACTATATTAAGTGTTTGCTATGGACTCTACGTCAAGAGATCCCCGCAGGTAAACCCATGCAGAATTCTTACTTAATGTAAACAATCATAATATAGATAACAATTTCTTGCGAATTATCAAGTATTGATACCCACCCAAAATGCATACAAATAGGCCCTGCACCGCCGCGCAGGACCTATGTAAGTTTTATGAAGAGAGACTAGACGGGGGCATCCAGAATATGCCAGAGCTGGCGTAGTCCTGATTTGATCTTGCGGGACACCGTCATCGGAGAGAGGCCCAGTCTGTGAGCTGTTTCAGTCTGCGTTAAGTCTTGGAAAAAGACAAAATCCAAGATGTCACGGGTCGGACCTTCCAATTCATGGAGGGCTTGCCATAAGCGCAAACGGTCTTCTTCCGCTAACCGGAAACTATGGTATTTAAAGTCGGTAAGGATATCTCCGAGAGAGAATGTCGCGTCATCCTGAGCACTAACGGGAGCATCCAAGCTAAGAGGCATTCTATTAATTTTAGCCAAGCGTACATCATGCCACTCTGCCAAACTGATTTCCAAAGCATCAGCCACTTCACATTCTTTAGGAAGTCGCCCCAAATCTTCTCCCAACTCTTGAGAGACACGACGACCCTTGCGAGCCAATTCCTGAAATCGACGGGGGATACGCACAGCGCTACTGCGATCTCGCAGATAGTGCTGCATTTCCCCACGGATATAAGGAACAGCAAAGGAACTAAAGGAATGGCCCCGCCCAATGTCGAAACGCTCTACAGCCCGAATCAAACCCATAGAACCAACCTGGACTAAATCTTCATAAGGTTCAGCACAGTGACGACTTACCTGGTGAGCAACTTTTCTCACCAAACCGATATTCTGTTGGACGAGACGATTTCTGACAGCCACACTGGGCTTCGTACGATAGGCTTGCAAAAGTTCTAGAGTATTAGACTTTTCTGCTTGAGCGTACATTCCCTCTCCTCATTTTGTGGACTTTAAATGTTTAGATAGAGCTGAAGTCTTTTCAGGCTGACAGGTATCTGCTTTTCATCATGTAGTCATCCTATGGGCAGAAAGTTTGCAGAACTTCAAGGTTGTGTGAACTGTATTTAAAGATTCCATGAAGTTGATTGGGCATACTCTGGGAACCAGCTCAGTTTCTGGACTTCTTCGGTAGACTTTTCAGAAGAACGGGGAATGATAAACCTAAGCTGTGCAACCTCCCTAAGGACGGGTAGCCACGTCGAGCAAGGAGGTTCTGCCGTTGTCACTGAGGGGCTGTGTATATTTATGAGTTTGAGTCCTATCCCAGGCCGTCGCGCTTTACAAACCCGTAAGGCAGTCTCGCCTCTCGGCGAAAAAATGATTAAGTTAGGCCTGCTGTCTGAGGACCAGTACCATACGGCCATAAAAGAACAGCGGCGGACCAAGCGGGCCCTTGGAGATGTTCTTCAAGATATAACCGGGAAACAGGTCTCTCCGGAACTCTTACAAGAATTCAAAATCCAGCAGCTCTTTGAACTAAAGATCCTCTATGGAGTTCAGTCTTTTGATGTAGACCGAGAGGTCCTAGACAAGGACCAAGTGGTCAAACTGGTGGATGGGTTGATGCCGTTAGAGGTTTGCACCCGCTATCAAGTGGTACCGGTCCGTCAGGTTGACAATACTGCCGTTGTGGCGATGGTGGACCCTGAAGACCTCCAAGCCTTAGATGATATCAGCCGTCGTCTCAGGGCTAAAGGACTAACGCTACAACGCATCGTCATTACCCCTGAGGATTATCAACGGGTTATTTCAAACTATCTAGATACCCAAGCCTCAGAGCTTGCGAGCCTCTCCCCAGAAGAGGACACGGGCACTGCCGACATGGACAAGCTCTATGATTCTCTAGATGTGGGCGATGACCTCCAAGAAGTTGCCGATGAGGAAGGAGCGGACCTAGGACAGCTCTCACGGGCGGCGGAAGATGCCCCGATCATCAAGCTTTCGAATACAATTTTGCTCAAGGCCATTGACCAAGGAGTTTCTGATATCCATATCGAACCGCAAGAAGATACGATGCGGATTCGCTTCCGGCGAGATGGTGTACTCCAAGAGGCCTTTGACCCCCTACCCAAGCGGATTATTCCAGCCCTTGTTTCTCGTTTTAAGATCATGTCAGAATTGGATATTGCCGAACGTCGCCAGCCCCAAGATGGTCGTATCCGCCGTAATTACAAGGGACGGTCTATCGATTTTCGGGTAAGCACCTTGCCTTCGCGATTTGGCGAGAAGATTGTGCTGCGAATTTTGGACAACTCCAATACCAAGCTCGGTCTTGACCAACTGATCACCGACCAGGCCACCCTGGATTCTTTTCGGGAGATGATTGCCAAGCCCTACGGCATGATTTTAGTCACAGGCCCCACCGGTTCGGGTAAAACCACAAGCTTGTACTCCGCCTTGGCTGAACGAAACACTCCTGATGTCAATATCACCACCGCAGAAGACCCCGTAGAATATACGCTCCCTGGGATTACGCAGGTTCAGGTCATTCGTGAGAAAGGAATGGACTTTGCCAGAATCCTCAGAGCCTTCCTTCGTCAAGACCCAGACATTATGCTGGTGGGAGAAACACGGGATTTGGAAACTGCTAAAACTGCGGTAGAAGCGGCACTCACCGGGCACTTAGTATTGACCACTCTGCACACGAACGATGCTCCTGGAGCCATTGCTCGTCTAGCAGAAATGGGCGTAGAGCCCTTTATGCTCTCCAGCTCTTTGATTGGAATTCTGGCACAACGCCTCTTGCGTAAGGTCTGTTCGGGTTGCCGCATGCCCTATACGCCCTCTGAAGAACGGCTCCATGCTTTTGGCCTACTGACTAGCCGGGTATCGTCCATCACTTTCTACCGGGCCCAATCACTCTCCAACCAAGAGATTGATGAATGCAAGCGCACAGGGCAGTCCGTTTGCAGCACCTGTAACGGGGCAGGCTACAAAGGACGGATTGGGGTCTATGAGCTGCTCCGCCTTTCGGACAAGCTGCGTGACTTGATCAACAGGGAGGCTCCCACGGACATGCTGCGTGAAGTCGCGATTGAAGAAGGGATGAAAACCCTGCTAACTTATTCCCTACAGCTTGTTATAGAAGGTCGCACGACTCTTGAAGAGGTGGAGCGGGTAACACTCTCAGATTCTGGTTTAGAAGCTGCACAAAAGGGCAACACCACTTTGGTCTGCCGCACCTGTTTTGCTTCTCTCCACCCAGAATGGTTAGATTGTCCCTATTGCACCACCCCCCGCATCGCTACGTAAACGTACTGGAGGAAGCATAAATGGTTAGTTTCATGATGGAAGACCTACTACAGGAGGTCATTGACCGCGCTGGCTCTGACCTCCATATCGCAGCAGGACTCCCTCCTTGCATCAGGGCCGGGGGAAAACTCAACTATGTGGGAGAGGAATGTCTCACCCCCGAAGACACCCAGCGCATTATCTTTTCGATGCTGAATAACAACCAGCGTAAGCATTTGGAGCAAAACTGGGAATTAGATTGCTCCTATGGTGTCATGGGATTGGGACGCTTCCGGGTCAATGTCTATAAAGATAAAGGTTCCTATGCGGCGGCCCTAAGGGCTTTAAGTTCAAAAATTCCCTCAATGCAGCAACTCGGTCTGCCTCCGGTGATGAAAGAGATTGCCGATAAACCGAGAGGTTTGGTCCTTGTAACCGGACCTACGGGCTCTGGAAAGTCTACAACCCTAGCCTCTCTGGTTGACTACATTAACAACAGCCGTTCAGAGCATATTCTGACCGTTGAAGACCCGATTGAATACATCTACAAACCCGTACGCTCCTTCATTAACCAGCGTCAAGTCGGTGAAGATACGAAGAGTTTCGCCAATGCCCTGAGAGCTGCGATGCGGGAAGACCCTGATGTCATCCTTGTTGGGGAAATGCGGGACTTAGAAACCATTCAATTGGCGATCACTGCTGCAGAAACCGGCCACTTAGTCTTTGGGACCTTGCACACCAGTTCCGCTTCCCAGACCGTAGACCGTATGGTCGACGTCTTTCCACCCATTCAACAACAACAGGTTAGGGTACAGCTTTCTAGCTCTTTGGTGGCCGTTTTTTCTCAGTGCTTGATTCCTCGACTCAATCCCGAAAAAGGAGTGGGCTCTCGCTGTCTTGCGCAAGAAATCATGGTGGTCACCCCGGCGATTGCCAACCTGATTCGCGAAGGGAAAACAGCACAGATTTACTCTTCGATCCAAACGGGAGCAGCGACTGGTATGCAGACCTTGGAGAATGTCTTAAGAGACCTCTATATGGGAGGCAAGATAAGCTTTGAGAATGCGATGATGAAAACTTCACGCCCCGATGAATTGCTGCGCATGATTGGCGGAACCCCTCCTCGCACAGGCACTGTACCAGGAATGGCCTCTCGCCCTCCGATCAATTCCAACACGATGCCCCCCCGGCGTTAGTGTTTATTTCGCAGATTTTCCGTAGTCATTCTTAAAGGTTGGAGCACGATTCAATGCCACAATTTCGCTACCGCGTCCGGGATGTGAGGGGTCAATCTATAGAAGAGGTGGTACAGGCTTCTTCTGCTGGTGACCTGCGGAACCGGCTCAGAGAACAGGGCATGTATGTCTTGACTATTCAAGAAGTGCAAGTCAGCGCTGTCGGAGCCCTGAAGAATATCGATTTCAGTGCCATCAGCATGGCGTTGACCAGTATTTCGGTGCGCGACAAGTCTATCTTTTCTCGTCAGTTTTCCACCCTCGTCAATGCAGGGGTATCGCTGATTCGCTCCTTGACTGTTCTAGAAGATCAAACTAAGAATCCAAAACTCAAGAAATACCTGGGTGGCGTCCGCCGAGATGTAGAGCAGGGAACGGCACTGGCTGATGCCATGAAAAAATATCCCGATTGTTTTGACAAGCTTTATACCGCCATGATCCAGTCGGGAGAAATTGGTGGGGTCCTCGACGAAGTTTTGGAACGACTATCCAAACTATTGGAAGACCAAGACCGTTTGCGCCGTCAGATTAAGTCGGCGCTTACCTACCCTGTCGTCGTTTTATTGCTGGCCGTTTTGATCTCAGGGGGCATGATTATCTTTGTGTTGCCCGTATTCAAAGGAGTCTTTAAGCAATTGGGAGGAGAACTGCCTGCGCTGAC
>CASBPW010000192.1 GCA_949127685.1 Candidatus Sivonenia alaskensis PMM_0068
GCCGGCAACGCGACGGTGAGGGAGGCTATCTTTCGAGCCGTATATAGGTATTAAGAGGTTCCTATAAAGCTCTCGCAAGAATGAAACCCACCCAAGCTGCCATCAGTCCTCCTACCAAATTGCCAAAAAGGTAAACTAGCGCCAATCCATAGCTTCCTTTTTCCATAAGATTCAACGTTTCTACACTGAACGTACTAAACGTCGTATAGCCTCCACAAAAACCAGTTGCCAGAAACAAACGGGTCCCGGAGCTAATCGTCATTGGTCCACTCAAAGAAACCAATACTCCCAAAAGAAAGGAGCCACTGATATTAATCAACATCGTTCCCAGAGGAAAGGTCGAACCAAACAGTTGGGCCGCTCCAAGTCCCACACCATATCGGGCCAAAGATCCCAAAGCACCCCCGAACATGACCAATAGTAGATCCGCCATCACCAAAATCCACAACATGAATGGCATACCATGAGTCAGTCTCCCTCTGCTTAACTTAGCGGTAAAGTTTGATCAAAGTCCTGAGGTCAGGCAGGTCCATAATTCGAGCATCGGCTGGGTTGACCCTCAAAAGATGGTGCATCAAAAGCAGCCCCGTAATCGTCCAGGTTTGGTTGAGGCGAGCCTGTTGTCCCGTCCACAACCCTGTGGGCCCATCGAAGTATTCTGCCCAGCCTTGCTGGGGCAAACGTTGTAAAAGCAGCTCGTAGGAAGACTGCAAAACTTCTAAAATCGCCATCTCCCGGAGGGGACTATGCCGCTGTTGATGACGTAGCACGGCAATGGCCAAGAACCATAACAGGCAGGGCCAATGGCCTCCGTTGTGATAGCACCAGGGCAAGTTTTTCCGGTCATAGCCTGTTTTCTTGCGCCAGTCCGTATCTTCCAAAGGGGGATGACAAATACGCATAGGCATCTGGCCAATCAAGTCCACCCGATTTTGGGATATGAGCTGGAAAAGTGACTGCTGCTGAAAAGGACTCAGGACATCAAAAATGGCGCCAAGGCAATTCCCTAGCGTAAAGAAACGGAAATCCGGTCGTCCCGTGCGAATGTTGCCAATCAAGTAGCCACCCTCATTGCCCATCCAATTTTGCAACCAATGAGGAATGGTTTCCACCTGAATATTGTGTTCGTTGACAATGCTATCGCCGTACTGCTCCGTAGGGCGTCTGCGTAAGACTTGTACGGACTTAGTATTGACCCAGTAGTGCTTCAGCAAGTAGTTTCGTAAGCGTTTGACCCAGCTAATCGTCTGTCGGAATTGAACAACCTGTTGTTCCGTAAAATCATCTAGCTTTGGACGTTCGGTACAGCTCTGGCCTAGGAGTCCACAGCAGCCTTTAGCCTCCAAGTCTATCTGGATGAGTCCAGCAGAACTAAGTAGGGCTCCGTGCAAAAGAGTCTGAATCTCTAAGGGAGCGCCCCAAACATCCAGCGGACGGTCAATCATGAATGCACCATCCGGCACTTGCAGGGTTGGAGCATCCCGAAACCAGGGGTGGAGAATCAAACCGAGAAATCTGCGCAGACCGAGCTGAACTCGTGGTTGACAAGCCCAAGCCCGGTCGCCTGAGCGCTGCACGTAGATATAAGCCAAAATTGGCCACCAGAGGCTGGCATCCACAGAAGCAACCCGCCCAATCGCCCGCTGACCGTAATCAGCGACCAAAGAGCCCTGATGTTCTGTAAAACTGGTGGGGAAAACCCCGGCAGTTTCGAACGTATCACTCTGCAAACTCAAACAGGTATCAAGAAAATCCCGTACAATTTCCGCTTTCCCATCGACCAAAAAATAGATCATCACCGGAACATTGTCACGAATGAAGACCTCTGTGTAGTTCAAATCAAGTGTGGAAGCAGCCCCTTTTTCAAAACGGGAAGGCCTTTGTGGAATAGCAGCTACGGCACCAATTGGTTTTCCTTCGTAGTAGACCAACGCTTGTTCATAAAGCAAGGCACGAGCAGATTCAATAACTGATTTCTCGTGGGATGTAGCTTTTTTTTGGGATTTGATCATTGGGATAAACAAGCACAGAGTCTGGTATACAACGATTTTAAATAGATTTCATAGAGATCTGTACTATCAAATGATGAATTCATATTCTCTAGCATGAATGTTTGGGATCAAATTTCTCCTGGAATGCAGCTTTTTCTAAAATTCTTGAACCGGGATAAACAAGCTTGGGCTCTGGTTTATAACGATTGGAGCGAGAACCTATAGATATTTGTGATACCAAATTATGAATTCTTAGTGTTTATTATAGAAATATGACGTCTCTAAGGAGGTCGGTGCTTACGATGCCTACCCCACACAAGAAGTCCTCTGCGCCGCCTAGTTTGGCAAGTTCTACTATGCAGAGGGACTTAAAATCTACGTATGCTTTGATTTCTGTTCATGGTGATCCAGCTGCTCTGATCGGAGAAGAAGGCTCTGGAGGCCAGAACGTCTATGTCCGTGAAGTTGGCATAGCCCTTGCTCATCTGGGCTGTCAGGTAGATATGTTTACCCGTAGACAGCACCCTGACCAAGCAGCCATCGTCCAGCATGCCCCTGGGTGTCGGACCATTCGCCTCGATGCAGGACCGGCAGAATACATTCACAGGAACGAGTTATTCCAATATCTTCCTACCTATGTGGAAGCCTGGTTAGACTTCCAGCACAAAGAAGGAAGGATCTATGAACTTCTGCATACTAACTACTGGCTCTCTTCCTGGGTCGGCATGCAACTGAAGGCTCGTCTCAAGATCCCTCAAGTGCATACCTATCACTCCATTGGTGCGGTTAAGTTTCAAACCACCGGCGAATGGCCTGAAATTGCCCAAACCCGCTTGAATGTTGAAAAGAATCTCTTGGAACAAGCCGATTGCGTGGTTTCCACCAGCCCTCATGAGGAAGCGGACCTCCGCCAGTTGGTTTCCAAGAAAGGAAATGTTCGCATTATTCCCTGCGGTACCGATACCCAACGCTATGGTTTGGTCGATCGAGCACAAGCCCGTGAGCAACTGGGACTTGACCCCGATATGCCGATGGTGGCCTATGTTGGTCGTTTTGACCCACGCAAAGGAATTGATACCTTGATTCGGGCTTGGGCAAAGCTGAGTGACCTTTCTGCTCCCTCAGAATTAGATCAAATACCTAAGGGTCAGGTTTACATCGTTGGCGGTAGTCGTCCAGGGTCTGCCGATGACGAGGAAACCACACGGCTCAAGTCCCTTGTTCAAGAACTGAGACTGGAAAAAACCATTATTTTCACTGGTCGTGTATCGGATGCAGACCTGCTTCTTTATTACACAGCGGCGAATGTATGCGTAATCCCCAGTCACTATGAACCCTTCGGCTTGGTTGCCTTGGAGGCCATGGCCTCCGGCACACCCGTCATCGCCAGTGATGTTGGTGGGTTGAAATTCACTGTTCTGCCAAAAAAGACAGGACTTTTGGTTCCTCCTAAAGACCCAGATGCGCTGGCAGAAGCGCTGACTCAAGTCTTTGCACAGCCCAAACAGTGGCAAAGATATGGAGTCGCGGCCCAAAAGCATGTGCAGAAGGTCTTCAGTTGGTCAGGGGTTGCCGTTCAGCTCAAGGAACTCTATACATCCCTAGAGACATCCGTAAAGCCCCGTCTAGGAACCAGTCAGACCAGTCGCAAATCATCGATGGTGAGATGAGCTTACTTCTCGTTACAGACCTCGATAACACCCTCGTCGGCGATGATGACGGCACAGCCAAGCTGAATCAATGGTTATCCGATGCACGGGAGCAGGTCTATCTGGCCTATTCGACGGGTCGATCCTATGATTCGGCCCGTCATCTGATGGCAGAACGGTCTCTCTTGGAACCGGACTATTGGATTACAGCAGTGGGGACTGAGATTTACACCCAAAAATCTCTGGACCCCACCTGGGCTAAGCAACTTTCTACAGATTGGGACCGTAAAGCGGTTGCGTCTATGGCAGAAGGTTTCAAGGCCTTGGAACGTCAACCGGAACCCGATCAAGGACGCTGGAAAGTCAGCTTTTATCTAGAGAATCTTGCCGAGGCTCCTGCTCTAGAAGACCTTCAAGCACAATTGAACACAGCCGGACTATCTGCGCAAGTAATCTTCAGTGGTAGCCGTGATGTAGATATCGTTCCAGCAGCTGGCAATAAAGGAAACGCCACCACCTATCTGCGCGAGCACCTCAGCATCAAACCTGAGGAAACCTTAGTCTGTGGCGATTCTGGCAATGATATCAGCCTCTATCAGCAACAGGAACGGGGAGTGATCGTCGGCAATGCCCTCCCTGAATTATTAAGTTGGTATGAGCAACAAGGGCAGCCCCATCACTACTTGGCCCGTGCCACCTATGCTTGGGGCATTCTAGAAGGCCTGGCCTACTTCCAGTTTTTACGTCATCTCTGAAGCGTGATAAGAGCTGCGTACCAAAGGACCGGAACGCACTTGCGCAAAGCCTAAATCACGGGCAACCTTCCCTAGATGATCAAATTCTTCTGGCGTCCAGTATTGCTGGACGGGCAAGTGATCTTGAGAAGGCTGGAGATATTGGCCTAAAGTCAAGCGGTCACAGCCCACCGCGCGCAGGTCTTGCAGGGTTTCGATGATTTCCGTTTCCGTTTCGCCATGTCCTAGCATTAAGCCTGATTTGGTAGGGAGCTGAGCGTCTAAGCTCTTCACATGGCGCAACACGGATAAAGTTCGCTCATAGGTAGCCCCTCGGCGCACATGAGGAGAGAGCCTGCGAACGGTTTCAATATTGTGATTAAAACAAACAGGTTTTGCTTCTACGATTTTCTGGAGGCACGCAAAATTAGCCCGAAAATCAGGGGTTAGTACTTCAATCTGAACGTGCGGCGTCCGCGCCCGAATCGCCGTCATCGTCTGACAAAACCAGCCTGCTCCTTGATCCGGCAGGTCATCACGGGCCACAGAAGTCAAAACAACATAATCGAGTCCCAAGAGCTGTATCGACTCTGCAACTTTTTCCGGTTCTTGGGGGTCAAGAGGAAGAGCCTTACCTGAAGTCACCTGACAAAAGGCACACGCCCTCGTACACACGGGACCCATCAGTAGAAACGTCGCAGTCTTCTGGCTGTAACATTCTGCGCGATTAGGACAGCGCCCCTCTTCACAGATAGTGTGAATCCCTCGCTCCCGAATGATCTTTTGAACCGTTGAGACCTGGGAGGCCGTACCGATAGAGCGACGAACCCAATCAGGCAAGCGTGCAGCTGGAGCTTCGGTAGACATAGACATAGGAATACGAATGGCAGTATTTAACAGTGTACTGGCCAATTTATCAAGGAAGTTTTGTTCTATCTACAGGACCAAGACCATTAATTTTGTTTGCATCCCAACATTCTGACCTGAGATATGTCATTCTGGAAAAAGGTATACCAGGCTACATCCTGATCTGTATAGCGCTTACTTTATGACCATGATTAACCTCACTTAGTCTAATTTCTATGAATTTTCAAAAGATTATCAGCACCTTAAATCAATTTTGGGCTGACCAAGGTTGTTTAATTGCCCAACCCTACGATACAGAAAAAGGGGCAGGCACGATGAGCCCCCACACTTTTCTACGGGCAATTGGACCAGAACCTTGGAAAGTAGCCTATGTAGAGCCTTCTCGCAGACCTACCGATGGTCGCTACGGCGAAAATCCTAATCGCCTCCAGCACTACTTTCAGTACCAAGTCCTTTTAAAACCTTCTCCCGATGGAATTCAAGAAACCTATCTGCGTTCATTAGAAGCTTTGGGCATTCACATTCAAGAACACGATATCCGATTTGTAGAAGACAATTGGGAATCTCCTACCCTTGGCGCTTGGGGCGTTGGTTGGGAAGTCTGGCTAGATGGCATGGAAGTTACCCAATTCACCTATTTCCAACAGTGTGGGGGCCTAGATTGCAAACCGGTTTCTGTAGAAATTACCTACGGGCTTGAACGTTTAGCCATGTATCTGCAAGGGGTTGATTCTGTCTATGAACTCAAGTGGAATGACCAAATTTCCTATGGACAGGTTTACCACCAAGCAGAAGTAGAACACAGTACCTATAACTTTGAAAAATCAGATCCCCAATTTCTGTTTGAACTCTTCAATCGCTATGAGAAAGAAGCAGAACGCGTGATCCAAGAAGGAATCGTTTTACCTGCCTTCGATTACGTACTCAAATGTTCCCATACGTTTAATTTGCTGGATGCGCGCGGGGTGATTGCTGTTACGGAGCGTACCCGCTTCATCCGTAGAGTCCGAGCTTTAGCTTGTCTTGTCGCTAAAGCTTATGCCCAACAGCGCGCGGACTTAAACTATCCACTCCTTCCCGCAGGTGAACCGACCCATAAGAATGCTCAACCTGTTACTGCTCAATAAATAAATCACATTTGCTTATCGCCCCGAGGTTATCTCATGTCACGTTATGCTCAGCAAGAACGATTTTCTATCTTTATAGATGGGAACAATATGTATTACGCCCAGCAAAAGAATGGCTGGTTCTTTGATCCTAGGAAAATTCTTGAATACTTTTCTGATCAAGGCGAGCTTCTCGTCAATGCTTTCTGGTACCAAGGGGTTGAACATACAGGGGATAAAAGAGGTTTTCTCGACGCTCTAATCAACATTGGTTATACCGTACGCACCAAAATGACCAAGCAATTCATGGATCAAGATTCGGGCCGCACCACTCAGAAAGCGAACTTGGATGTGGAAATCGTGATCGACATGTTCAATACCGTAGACATGTATGACCACGTCATTCTATTTAGTGGGGATGGTGATTTTGAACGGGCCGTAGAATTACTGCGCTCTCGAAATACTCGTGTCACCGTAGTAGCTACCGATGGCATGATTGCTCGGGAATTACGCAATGCCGCCGACCAATACATTGACCTCAATGATTTAAGAGCCTACATCATCAAGACCGATAACTATTCTAGTAATCCGGGCACTATTTATGCACCGACTCCAGTCTATGGAGTGCCTGATGCACGCTGATGGAGATGGGTTCGGTAAGAATATAATTCAGGGGGTATGAAGCAACATACCCCCTTGTAAGCGTTAGCTTCGCTATACTGCGTAAATGCACAGCGCTCTGCAAGAGACAGCCTTTTCGTTGGCACAGAGTGGGGGACACAATGATTTTTGCAAGCAGTCTAATGTTCAATCTTCTCCTTTATGCATAGCGCAGTGTGGGCAACAGACATGCTCTTGATAGCATGCAGATGCTTTATCCTCTGCCGATATGGGGTGTCCACAGGCTTGGCATGCAGTATAAGAACC
>CASBPW010000193.1 GCA_949127685.1 Candidatus Sivonenia alaskensis PMM_0068
CTCCATGTCAGCCCAAAAAAAGTGGGTTACATAAGTAACCCACTTTTTGCAGCCAAGGGGAATTGCATTCAGAGACACGCCTTGCGTGACTAGAGACATTTCCTGTGCCTATTTTTGAACCGTGACACGCCCATCGGTACCAACGGACTGTGCAACTACGGTATGGCCCGTGCGCTTTACTTCGGCAAGGGTCTTGGTAACTGCATAGCGCTGATTAATCGAGTTGATCAGCTCGGTCTGGTTGTGCTTTTTAGCAACGCCCCAAAGATCAGCAATCAGATCAAAGGAACCATCAGGATTGCGAGACCAACCGAGGTCATACTCTCCTTCGAGAACAGCTACGATGTCAGCACGGACGCGCTGGCCATTGTAACCACGAACATCAGCTTGGGTCTTGACGCTAACTCCCACGTCACGCAGAGATGACTTAAGGATTTCAGCGTCGGTGATCTTGGTACGGAGTGTGCTGAAGTGAGACATGGAACTTCCTCCTGAAAATTACAAAAATAGTCTTGGTTTTGGTTATAAATTCCCAGAGATTGTAGAAAGACTTAGGTTGCGGATGAAACAACCTTAGCGCTGCAGAACCACCTCCTCTGGGTTAGCTGTGGGGTAAAACATGGCTAGAACTCCATGCGTTGATATTCCGCTACCGAAGAAGCGGCGGGACGAGCTCTTTGCCGTGCCCATTCGCGCAGGCTATTCACCTGTTCATGATGGGTACGAGAAAGAGGCTGGGTGGACTTCAGGGCAGCCAGTATATCGAGTTGATTGAACTCACGACCCTGGGCGAAAGCTTCGTACATCGCTGCAACGATTCCCTGTTCAATTTCGGCTCCAGAGAACCCGTCACAGGTTGAGATAAATTGGTCCATATCAAAGCGGGCAATATCCTTACGTCGCTTAGCCAGATGGATACGGAAGATTTCTTTACGCTCTTCGTAATTGGGCAGGTCGACAAAGAAAATTTCGTCGAAGCGACCCTTGCGCAAAAATTCAGAAGGTAAGCGGTCAATGCCGTTTGCTGTTGCAATCACAAATACGGGGGAAGCCTTTTCTTGCATCCAGGTCAGGAAACTTCCAAAAATTCTTGAAGAGGTGCCCCCATCGGAATCGGCCGAACCACCGGCACCCGCGAAAGCTTTGTCTACTTCATCAATAAATAGGACGGCCGGAGAAACGGATTCGGCAACCCTCAGGGCATTGCGCAAATTGGCCTCAGAACGGCCCACCATAGAACCGTCATAGACTCGGCCAATATCTAAACGCAAGAGGGGTAATCCCCACAGACGAGCGGTGGTCTTGGCAATCAGAGACTTACCACAACCAGGCACACCCAAAATAAGCATTCCTTTAGGCTGGGGAAGACCATACTGTCTGGCCCTTTCTGTAAAAGCATCTGCTCTCTGGGTCAGCCAACGCTTTAGCTCTTCCAGTCCACCCACAGAGTCTAGGGTATCTTCCACTTCCAGATATTCCAGGATGCCGTTGCGCCGGATAATCTGCTTTTTCTCAGACAGGACGATATCAACTTCACCCTCCGTAAGCTGACCAGACATGACTTCGGCTTTACGGTACACCTTATCCGCTTCATCACGGGTCAGACCGAGGGCGGCCTTGAGCAGCTTTTCCCGATTTTCTGTGGTCAGGCGACGCCCGCGGCCATTTTTCTTGAGATGTACGTCCAGGACTTCATCAATTTGCTGCATGTTGGGGAGGGGATATTCCACCACCACCACATCTTTTTCTAGTTCAACGGGAATAGTCTGGACGGGAGACAACAAGACTAAAGTCTTCTGGAGGGCTTTGAACCCTGCTACGGCATCTCGGAGCCAACGAGTGACTTCGGGATTCTCGATAAAGGCATGTAAATCTTTGAAAATGAGAATGGCAGAATCTTTCTGTCGGACAGCCCACTCAATGGCAGCCTGGGGGGATACGGTGTTGTGCTGGGTTAAGGTGCGGGGTTTACCATATTCCACAATCCCGTGGGTTATGGTCCAGATGAAAAGTCGCCGATTGGACTTCTGGGCGACGCTGGCAAGAATTTCCTCTGCCCGTTCCTCCTCGAAAGAAACCAGGTAGATCAGAGGATATTGTGCTTCTATCAGAACTTCCAGTTCGTGCATATCACCAATCACCCATAGGACTAAGGAATTAACGAGGACCCCTACACACCTACTAACAGGTTACGAGCTGCTCTTTAGGCGTCGTTTCCAAGGCTTCTTCTTGCATCTGCTGAGGACGCGGTAGCGGACGAAGCTCATGGTCGCGGAAGATTAAAGAGGTATCGCACTGAGGGCAAGAGTAGATTTGATGGGCCATGCCCATCTTTTTCTCCACGACCTCAGGATGCTCTAAGTAAAATAACAAGGCTTCTTCGGCCAAGGCAGACATCGGCAGGTCATCCACTGCAGAGCGGATTTTGAGTTTTCGGTGCAGCTCCTGGGGGAGATACAGAGTAACTTTTTGCTTGCTTTCGTGATTGTCAGCCATACGCTTGAGTACGCCTTACTGTTTACCGTAGGTTGTAACAACAATATCCCTCGTGACGCTTTAGCGTCAGTATAGAAATATTTCTTTACATTTAAAGAATCCGTATGATTTTGGTAAGCCTTTTCGGACCTATGCTGTAGTGGCAATAGCGATAGTGTTTATAAAGCGGGGAGCGCCTTGGATACAGATCGGGATGTGCACGGGTTGGCCCATGAGCCTTCAGAGGTTGGAACTTGTCCTCTGCCAAGTACCCTAGCCATGGCCAAGGTACAGTGTGGCTCCCTAGAATTGCGTAGGGTCACCGTCGCCTACAAAGAAGCTGAATCCTCCAGTGAGAAAGCCGCTCACAAGTTAGTGCAGGCCTTGGAAGAATTGGGCTGTAAAGTCCTTTGTAGCCCCAGCGGTCCAGGGATTAATCCCTATCCGGAATTTCAAAAAAAATTCGGCACAGCTTCCATAGATTTGGCTGTAGTGCTGGGGGGAGATGGGTCTACCTTGGCGGCCGCTCGCCAGCTGGCCCCTCTAGGAGTCCCGATTCTGGCTATCAATATTGGAGGCAACTTAGGGTTCCTGACCCAGTCACCCGATGTCCTGAACCGTGGGGACTTGATTCAACGTTTGCAGGAAGGAGACTACTATCTCTATGAGCGCAGTATGCTCCGCGCTAGCTGCTTTAAGGATAATCAAGATCCAACCCAAGTAGCAGGGCCATTTTATTGCCTGAATGAGATGATTCTGAAACCTTCCATAGAGGATCGCTTGCCGACGGTAGTTTTGGAATTGTCCATCGATGGGGAAGTCATCGACCAATACCATGGGGATGGCCTGATCATCAGCACGCCCACAGGCTCTACTTCCTATACCCTCTCTGCCAATGGCCCGATTCTCTCCCCCAATCTTGGCGCTATGGCTATCACTCCAATTTGTCCGCTCTCTCTATCGAGTAGACCAATCGTGCTTCCTGCCAGTCACCAGATTGAGGTGTGTGTCTGTAATAGCCATAACCACGAGGTAAAGCTGTGGGCGGATGGCATTCTGACGGCTACGGTAGAAAAAGACGAATGGGTATCGGTCGAACAAGCGCCAAAACCTGCCCAGTTCCTCATTCTCGAAAAGGATTACTCATACTTCGCGACGCTCCGCGAGAAGCTGCGCTGGGGTAGTGGCCGTCCTCGTCGTCGTTAGACTTAGTAGGTCTTCAGGGCACTTTCCAGAGTCATGGTTAAGGGTTGACCGGGAGCAAGCTTGACTACGGGTTTCTGTTCTTTGGCGTAGCCTGCAGCCGCCCCTGCGCCTGTACCCATCAAGACTACAGGTAAAGCCAAACCACCTGTAACGATAGTCAATGCGACTCCCCCAGCAAAGCCGTAGGCAGCTCCTTTGAGGGCAGGGTCTTCCCCTACCACCTTAGGATCTTTGCTGGTAGGCACGTACAATGTTTTGCCAAGCAGGCTATAGCTTTGATTGCCGATGATCAGCGTTTTGGCCTCAAAGCGATTTCCTACTATCACCGATTGTTGGTTGACCCTATAGCTGGAGCGTTCCCGACTTTCAACGGTGCGAAAAACAGGTACAAAGTTTCCGTCCACTTTGCTTCCCCGAGGGACGACGACTCGGCCGTCCTGGTCCACCACGTTCTCTGTGACTTCGAGGGTGACAGGTAGCGTTTGTTGGGGGTTGAAGTTCGTTTCTGCCGGTACGGCAAGAGGTAGGGTCGACCCTATAGGCAAGTACCCTGCTTCGGCTGCCGCCACAGGAGTTTGGGGCCGAGAGAGAGGCTGTTGTAGAGGAGCTTGTTGAGGCTGTTGGGCCGTTGGAATATTAAGATTTGGGGGAGGGGGTAGTAC
>CASBPW010000194.1 GCA_949127685.1 Candidatus Sivonenia alaskensis PMM_0068
ACTTTGAGACTGGTGGAATCCATAAAACTAATCCCTGTGCAGCGGCCAAAGCAGTGACGCAGATAGGCACACAGGGGCAAAAGGGCACTGGGCATCCATTCGACAAAACGCTGATAGCTGACAGGTGGAAAAGCTGATTGCCAATGCACTTGCACCTTTTCAAGGTAGAACGCTTTGAAGTTACGATATGCCGACTGGTGAAAGGCAATCAAGATGGTCATAATTTCACTCAAACACAGCCTGTGTGACCGTTGGCGGCGTACTGAACCATCTTGGAGCGATTGTTGGTGCCACCGAGGTTCAAACACCTGACAGAAGTCGTCGACGAAGCAAAAGAGTTCTTCTAAACTAAGCATAGGGCGAGGCGATAGGTTGTGGATTAAGCACTTTCAGCTTATCGGCTCCGCCTTCTCTTATCCCGAACTCACGTTAATATTATGTCAGCTTAAATGCACATATTATAGAAGGTAGTTCCTTGCGAGTTTGACTATGCCCAAACGTCTTTGTGTTAGCCCTTACCTTTCCATCGACGAATTGGAAAAGCGCTATCGCCAAGCCAAAACTGTGACTGAACGCTCCCACTACCAAATCCTCTGGCTGTTGGCTCAAGGCAGACTTAGCGAAGAGGTCGCTGCTGTAACCGGGTATAGTCGCAACTGGATTTATGAGTTGGTTCGCAGTTACAACCACATGGGTGCTGAGGCCCTAGGGGATTTACGTCGACACAATCCAGGGACCTTGCCCAAACTCGATGATGTTCAGCAAGCCAACCTACTGCAAGCCATCCGAGGACCTGCCCCCGATGGCGGATTGTGGAATGGACGTAAAGTCGCCGACTACCTTACGGAGGTATTGGGTCCCCCGGTGGGCCGGCAGCAGGGATGGGAATATCTCAAACAGATGGAGTTACGACTGCGCGTGCCCCGTCCACAGCATCAACAGAGTGACATAGAGGAGCAAGAAGCCTGGAAAAAAAAGTTGAACGACGAGTTGGAGCGCATAGCAGTATCCCGACGCCGACGTCGAAATCTGGTGTGAAGATGAGCACCGCATCGGCTTGCACCCTGTGATGCGACGAGTTTGGGTAGAGGCAGGTGAAACTCCAATTGCCATCATCAACTGGTAGCGAGAGTGGCTGTGGCTTTACGCATTTGTGCAACCGCAGAAGGGAGAAACCTACTGGTGGCTTTTACCCTATGTCAACACCGAGTTATTCAATCGGGGCCTCAAAGACTTTGCAGAGCATTTCCAGGTCGGTCCAAATAAACGGGTGATTTTGCCCTTGGATCAAGCGGGTTGGCATACCACGGAGAAGTTGCAGGTGCCGCAAGGCATTCACTTACTGCCCCTGCCTCCCTATTCTCCTCACTGGCTCCCTACAAAAAAGGTGGCTTAATCATGTGCATTTAACCCGATATGTTATAAGACCCGCCCTCACCCCTTCCTGCTCAATAGCTACAGGTTCACTGGCACATTCCGGCAAGCGTAGTAGATGGTTTGGACGCGGTCCATCAGCGGCAGTCTTGAGGTAAACAATATCCTCATACAGACCAATCGTAAGTTTTACAGCTTTTTCTCCTTTAACAATGTAGAAAAGATATTGTTCGTTAATGATGCCTTGAATAGCCTGCTCTTGGGTAAATCTCCATCCAGTTCCAGCAATGTGGGATATTCGTTGATAGGGACTAGCGTGCTCCGTTTTAGTAATACACGTGACTAAGGTCACGCAGGTAGTAGCCTTCATGGGATTATTGCTGAGTTCTGTCTTATGTACAGAATTGACCAATCAATCACATTTATATCAGATGACCCTCTGGTCCAAATCGCCAGTTTGGAAGGGAAATAATCTTATAGCAAATCCCTCAGACCTTTTGGTTGGGGTTTCTCGGCTGTCCTTGTGTGCGGGTTGAACGGCCTGCCCTGGGATGGCTGCGGAGCCGCAGCCATCCCAGGGCAGGCCGCACTAAGAGGCTGTATAGAAGACTCATCCAGGGGTTTCCTCTTCTGTAGAAGGCATGATTAACCCTTTGACTCGTTCTTCGGGCAAGAGTTTCACAATAGGCTTGCCTGCGGTTTCCCGACCTTCCAGAGGAATTTGATCGACCGGAAGATTGTGGATACGGTTAGGCCCACCGCTAGAGGTTAAGACCAGCACTTGTTGTCCCTCGCGCGCAGAGATGGATATCATACCGGCCAGTTCATCACCCTTAGTTTGCAAAAGACCAGGAGTACCCATATCACTGCGGGAACCTGAACGAATTGCACTCAAGGGTAAGCGTTTACCAAATCCCCTAGCCGTAATCAGAACGATCTGGTCGGGAGGAGCAACCACCGTCATGGATACCAACTGTTCTTTCGGGCGCAGTTTTAGTGCTTTTAAGCCAGCGGCTTGCCGTCCCATCACAGGCAATTGAGCTTCATCTAAGGGGAAGCGCAGCAATCTTCCCCCGGAAGTCGCAAGCACCGCATGGCCGTCGGGTCCTGTCAAATGGGCAGAGACCAGATAGTCTTCTTTCTCTTGGGTGCCTTCGGTAAAGGTACCCAACTTTATGGCATTTAATCCGCGCCCGGTCAGATTACCAAATTCAGAAAGAGCCATCCGTTTGAGCTTACCTCCAGCGGTGCGCAGTACCATGTACTGGTCATCAGGATATTCCTGAAGCGCAAAAGTGGCGCAGACCTCGTCCCCTTTAATATCAGAAGCAGAGACAAGGGTAACCAGAGGCGTCCCTCTGCCTCGACTGGTCTCTGGTATCTCGCTGATCGGCACTTGATGCACCCGGCCCATGCGCGTCACGACCAGCAAATCTTTTTGGGTCGTTGAGCTGTGTTGCTCTACGACATAGTCTTCCACCCCTTCGCTAATAGCCGTATTCGCGTTTTCGGAACGACGATTCTTCGTGGGGCGGAAACGACGTATGTAGCCTTTTTGAGTGACCTGAACGGTGCAGGTGACATCGGCAGCCACAGCAATGGGCTCAACGGTCATCTTCGTCACGTGGGGATTAATTTGCGTACGGCGGGGATTATCGTACTTTTTCTTCAGGGTTTTAAGTTCAGCCTTGAGGAAGTTCATCAGTTTCTTGCGGTCCGTGAGTAAACTTTCGATGGTGGCAATACGACTGAGGAGTTCCTCTTGCTCTGATTGCAGATGTCCTCGGTCTAGCTGCGTTAGACGACGCAAAGGCATCTGCAGAACAGCTTCTGCCTGAGAAGCACTCAGGTTCATTTCTGATTGCAGCCTCCCTCTAGCCGTGGGCACATCAGCAGAGGTCCGCAACAGATTGATAACTCCATCCAGATTGTCTAAGGCAATCAGAGAACCTGCCAAGAGGTGAGCTTTTTGTTGCTTTTCTCCCAATTCACAGCGGAGGCGTCTGCTCAGTGTTTCCTCTCGGAAATTCAGGAATTCTTGGAGGAGCTGTTTTAAGGATAGAAGCCGGGGCTGTCCATTGACAATAGACAGGAGAATCACCCCAAAGTTGTCCTGGAGCTGCGTTAAACGATAGAGCTGTTGAAGGACTGCTTCCGGTTGAGCTTCTTTGCGCAGTTCAATGACAACCCGCATTCCAGTGCGGTCTGATTCATCCCGGAGATCAGAAATCCCTTGAATTCTCCCTTCATTCACCAGATCGGCAACTTTTTCGATCCAAGCCGATTTATTGACCTGATAGGGCAATTCCGTGACTACAAGCGCAGGCTTACGAGAACGTCCCCGGCCCACTTCTTCCTGGTGCACAACCCCCCGAACCGTAACACTCCCTCGGCCATTCGTGTAGGCGTCTCGAATACCGTCCGTATTGATGATATGCCCGCCCGTGGGAAAGTCCGGGCCCGGAATCAGGGCGTGGAGGGCTTCATCACTCAAATTCTGGTTATCGGCCAAAGCGACCAAACCGTCCACGAGTTCCCCGAGGTTATGGGGAGGAATATTGGTTGCCATCCCTACGGCGATCCCGTTACAGCCGTTGAGGAGCAAGATAGGAAGTTTGGCAGGGAGGACGACAGGCTCTCGTTGTGAACCGTCAAAGTTGTCCTGAAAATCAACTACTTCTTCCCGGACATCTTCCAGAAGTCCCTCAAATCCCACAGCCGCTAAACGGCACTCTGTGTAGCGCATGGCGGCGGCAGGGTCATTATCTACCGAACCGAAATTGCCATGGCCTGACAAGAACGGATAACGACTGGAAAATTCTTGGACCATCCGCACCAAAGCATCATAAACAGCCTGGTCTCCATGGGGATGATATTTACCCAGAACATCCCCGACCACACGAGCACATTTACGGAACGGTCGGTCGGGGGTCAACCCCAACTCCGCCATCGCAAAGAGAATTCTGCGATGTACAGGCTTTAGCCCATCACGCACATCGGGAATCGCGCGACCGACAATCACGCTCATGGCGTACTCCAGGTAGGAGCGCTGCATCTCGCTCTGGAGGGAAGTTGGCAGGATTTTTCCTTCCTCTGGAGTGGGGTCTGTGAAGCTCAGTTGCTTGGCCATGGGATTCCTTCTACACCAATGAACAGTTGTACCCCACCAAAGGGGCTTCTAGAGAAGCCTATCAAAAAGCCTGCGGACAGCAACATATTCTGCTCATAAAAACAGAACGGCATTGCTCAGCAGGCTAAGGGGATAAAGACGACCGACTATTGCCCGTCATCTCAGGGTTCCTAAGGAGTGCGTTGCTTGGCTGGGACTTCTTCCGGCAGAATTGCTCCCTCTACAGGACATACCTGCAAACAGATACCGCAATCAATACAGGTGGCAAAATCAATCCAATACCAATCCGTCCCCTTCGCATTTTTGCCGGGTCCTTGGTCAATACAAGAGACAGGGCAGGCTTCTACACAATCTGCTACACCCTCGCAGACATCCGTAACAATTGTATGGGACATGGTTTTTCCTTCACAGGGGCATTCGACAACTATTATACGGGGATGAGCGGCGGCTAGCCTGTATTACGCATTCCGGCGGCGATGCCATTGATGGTCAAAAGCGTCCCCCGCAGGAGTTCAGCTTGGCTATCCCGGCGAATCGGGTTCGGGCTGCGGAATCGCTGGATCATATAGACCTGTAGATACCCCAACGGAACAATCGAACCATTACGTAGTTGAATAGAGCGCTGTAGGCTGGGGTTGTCATCAAGAAGACGCTGGTGCTCACTGATCGCTAAAACTAGCCCTTTCGTAAGCTCCGCTTCCGTTTCAATCCGCTTGTGCAAACCATACGCCATCACCTTATGTTCTTCAGGCATCAGACGGTCTAAATAATGCTTGGCAATCTGTAAATCAGCCTTAGCCAGGGTCATCTCCACCTTGGAAATCAGCGTCCTAAAGAAAGGCCATTGACGATAGATCGATTGCAACTCTGCCAGATGTTTTTCAGGATTGAGGCTGATGTATTTCTCTAGAGCCGTTCCTACCCCATACCAAGCCGGGAGCAAGTATCGAGCCTGGGTCCAAGAGAACACCCAAGGAATCGCCCTCAGGCTGGCAAAGTCCCGTTTCCCCTTGCGTCTCGCAGGACGAGAAGAGATCTGAAGTTCGCTAATTTCTTGAATAGGCGTGACATGGTTGAAAAATTCGAGGAAACCCTCAGTGTCATACACTAAATTTCGATACTCTACGCGGGCATCCTCCGAGAGTTGCTCTAGGAGCTGATGGGTGTACTGAAGCCCAGGCGGTGTGGTAGGCACTACACTAGCCTGAATCACCGCTGCCGTTACGGTCTCAATACTTTTGATGGCTAGTTCAGGGAGAGAATACTTGGAAGCCAGCACTTCACCCTGTTCTGTAATTTTGATTCTGCCGCCGATTGAGTGTCCTGGTTGAGCCAGAATCGCTTGATAAGCAGGCCCTCCGCCACGACCTACCGAACCTCCCCGACCATGGAAAATTCTAAGGCTTATCCCATGGGCCGAGGCTACCTTATCAATTGCAATTTGCGCTTTATAAATTTCCCAGTTACTGGAGAGGAAACCACTGTCCTTGTTCGAGTCAGAATAACCAAGCATTACTTCCTGTAGACAGTTGAGCCCTGCCTCCATCGAGGTCAGGTCCGCTAGATAGGAATGGTAGAGGGGCAGAGAGAATAATTGCTCCAAGATCTTCGGAGCCCGCACCAGGTCTTCCACGGTTTCAAACAAAGGAACCACCATCAAACTGCCCCCACCCGTTTCTGGACTAAATAGTCCTGATTCCTTAGCAAACAAAAGGACTTCCAGGAGGTCTGAAGTCTGGCGGCTCATGGAAATGATGTAGGTATTGCAGATCTTCTGTCCGAATTCTTCTTGCATCTGCTGAAGAATGCGAAAGGTTTCAATCATCTCGTTGGTACGCGCCGAGAAATTCAACTGATGAGGAATGAGGGGACGCAAGGTTTGTAATTCTTGGATCAGCCATTGACACCGTTCCTCTTCGGACAAGCTGGAATAGGAAACACCCTCTTCAAACAGACGCAACTGAATCGTGATTTCATTGAGGGCCGCTTCGTGCTCACTACTGTCTTGACGAATATCCTGCATTGCCATATGAAAGCCGAATACTTCTATTTGCAGCATCAAATCATCCAGTTCTTGACACGTTAATCCAGAAGAACGGAGGCTCTGGCGGACCAATTGTACATCTGCCAATAATTCCTCCGCCTGACGGTAAGCACCCCGCCAGCTACGCTCTTCCATCTCAGTCAATCCCCCAGGGCCATTGTCTGCCAGGAATTGATTACGCCTAAGCGCTAACTCCAAGCGCTTGTGCATATAGGCCAGCTTCAAGCGATAGGGCTCTTGGTGATAGCGGAGCGCTAGTTCTTCATAGATTTTTGGGAAAACGCCTTGGTCATTATCTAGAGAATATAAAAAGTCCGGATGAACATCACTCCAATGCTGAGAAACACTCAGAATCCGCGTTAGCTCATATACCTTTTGGATATATTTCTGTAGGGCCACTTTGCGCTGCAAACAGGCTGTTTGCCAAGTCACTATCGGCACCACCGAAGGATTACCATCGCGGTCAGCACCTACCCAGGAACCAAAGTGACAGAAATTGGGTAGGTCCTTGGCTAGCTGAGGATAGTACTCTTTCAAGCTGTAGCCCAGGTCTCGATAAATGGAGGGGACCGCATCAAATAGGACATCCGAAAAGTAACTGAGGGTATGGGCTACCTCATCCAACACTTCAGGTTTGAATTGGTGAAGTTCATCGGTGCGCCACCACAGTCGAATCTCTTCCTTTAGCTTTTCGCGCAGCGTTTGGATCTGCCACGGAGAAGACCAAGGGCTATCGAGGGTATCCAAGAGATGCACTAAATAGCGGTGCTTTTCGCGAATGGTCCGCCGCACAATTTCCGTAGGATGGGCCGTGAAGACTAACCGCACATCCAATTGGTCTAGAACACGGGATAGTTCTGGTGCTGAAATTCCTAGGGCTTTCAGCTCGCCAAAAAGCCAACGAAAAGAACCAATAGGGGCTTCCTCCAGTCCTCCTTCCCGTCGATAGGTTTTTTGTTCGTGATGCTGTTCGACTAAATTGACTAGCTGAAAGTAGAGACTAAAAGCACGCGCCGCCTGCACCGCTTCACTCAAAGACAGAGCATCCACCATCTGTAAGACAGCCTTTTCAGGGTTTTTCAGAGCTTGCCCTTCAGAAGTCCGCTGGGCTCTGAGATGCTCTAAAAGCTTGGCCAGATCTGGTCCGCACTCGCTAACCAAAACCTCCTGCATGAGGTCTTCTACCGTCTGGATGTTCTGATACATCGACTGCATGGTTACATCCGTGGGAGAAACGATATCTAAACTTGTTTCTGATGTCATGGCGGTGCAACAAAAAGAGAGATTTTTACATTATCGATACCCGAGGGCACAGACTGTAAACCCGTTGGTATGACTTAATATCCTACGAGGGTTTGAGCTTGTCCTAATGAATCCTTTGATACCTAATCAAAAAGCGGGACAGCTCTAGGTTCATAAAGCTGCCCCGCTTTCAAACACTTTCAACTAGGAAAGCTTTTTGAAAGGTTTATTTGTTGGGCTTGTGAACGGTGAAGCTCATCACCTGACACTGCTTGATGTTGTCAAAAGCAACAACACGGATGTAACAGTTGGGGTAAGAAGAGCGACAGGCTTGCACTTCGTTGAGAACTTCCTGGGTGCTCTTAGCAGAGAACATAGGGAGTTTCCACATGGTCCAGTAGCAGTCCGTAGGCAAGGAAGTCTCGTTGAACTCAATGGCAGGGAAAAAGCCATTGTCCAAGGTGTACTGGATTTGCTTGTTGATTTGAGCATCGCTCAGAGGAGGCAGGTAGGAGAATGTCTCGAAGCGTTGTTGCTTAGGTAGAGTTTGCATGGGTACCTCGTGTGTATAGTTTTGCTCTTCTATAGAGCTTTTATTTTTCTTCAGGACTGATTTCCTCGGTCCTAGCATCCGGCCCGGAATCTGAGAGGGTGAACTGGGTAATCCTTTCTAGGTGCTGACGACGGTGTTCTGTATTCGCTTTTAGAATTTCAGTCCGGGTCATCTCAGGCAAGAACTCTAGGACTTCTTCCGCTAAGTGCTCTCGAACGGTCATCACGCGAAAAGCCAGCTCTTGCCGTGCTTCCAGCAACTCCAGGAGGTAAGCTTCTCCATCTTGGATCTTGTCCTGGGTGGAGAACCTACTCATCCAGAGTGCTTGAGGAGGGTCCGTCTCAGAGAGTTGGGCAAGCACTGTCCTCACTGCTTGGTAGGTCAGATAACTGGCCAAGACTTTCGCAGTAGCTTTAGCGATGTGCTTAATATCCATGAGACGAAGCTGCCCCTACACCATAGATACCTTTCATCTTGTCCTACAAAAGTAAAACTAGATGGTGTCCATAGCCTCAAATTCGAACTTGATCTCTTTCCAGAGTTCGCAAGCAACAGCCAATTCAGGAGACCACTTGCAAGCCTCGCGGATGATGTCGCCGCCTTCGCGCATCAAGTTGCGACCTTCGTTACGAGCCTGCACGCAAGCTTCCAAAGCTACACGGTTTGCAGTTGCTCCGGGAGCGTTACCCCAAGGGTGGCCCAAAGTACCACCACCGAATTGCAGAACAGAATCATCGCCAAAGATGTCTACCAAGGCAGGCATGTGCCATACGTGGATACCACCGGAAGCTACAGCCATAACCCCAGGCATGGAAGCCCAGTCTTGGGTGAAATAGATACCGCGAGAGCGGTCCTGCTCGATGTAGTTTTCACGAAGCAGGTCGATGAAGCCGAGGGTAATTGCTTTGTCCCCTTCTAACTTGCCGACAACTGTTCCCGTGTGAATGTGGTCCCCCCCAGACATACGCAGGCACTTAGCCAAGACGCGGAAGTGGATACCATGGTTCTTTTGACGGTCCATAACAGCGTGCATTGCCCGGTGAATGTGCAAGAGCAAACCGTTGGCACGACACCAGTGAGCCAACGTCGTATTAGCGGTGAAACCAGCCGTCAAGTAGTCATGCATGACAATAGGCATGCCGAGCTCTTTAGCATACTCAGCCCGCTCCAGCATCTTTTCGCAGGTGGGAGCGGTGACATTCAGGTAGTGACCCTTGATTTCACCCGTCTCCGCTTGGGCTTTGTAGATAGCTTCAGCAACAAAGGTGAAACGGTCGCGCCAGCGCTGGAAAGGAGCAGAGTTGATGTTCTCATCATCCTTGGTAAAGTCCAGACCACCACGCAGAATCTCATACACTGCACGGCCATAGTTTTTAGCAGATAGACCCAGCTTGGGTTTGATCGTGCAACCCAAGAGAGGACGACCATACTTGTTCAATTTGTCACGCTCTACCTGAATCCCGTGGGGAGGACCTTGGAAGGTCTTAAGGTAGGCAACAGGAATACGCAAATCTTCTAGACGAAGAGCTTTCAGCGCTTTAAATCCGAATACGTTCCCAACAATAGAAGTCAACATGTTGGTAACAGAACCTTCCTCGAATAGATCCAGAGGATAGGCAACAAAGCAGATGTACTGATTATCTTCACCAGGGACAGGCTCGATGTCATAGCAACGTCCCTTGTAACGGTCCAAATCGGTCAGAAGGTCAGTCCACACCGTGGTCCAGGTTCCTGTTGAAGACTCAGCGGCTACAGCAGCCCCAGCCTCTTCAGGAGGAACACCAGGTTGAGGGGTCATCCGAAACGCCGCCAAGAGATCCGTATCCTTGGGGGTGTAATCAGGGGTGTAGTAAGTTAATTTGTATTCCTTGACCCCAGCCTCATATCCAGCCTTAGTCTTAGATTTTGCGTATGTCATTGTCTACCTCGTTCTGTAGATTGTTACTTGTACACGAATGAACCGAACCGGACAGGTAAGCGCTGCCGACATCGAGTGGTAAACCAACGAAGCTTTGTTATACCTACGGGCTAGTCCCAGTACCACAAGAGATTAAAAAACCGTGATCCCGTGGCTCGCCCTGATAATTTACCATGAAGCAACAAACAGAAACTATAATCAATAGTTATAGTTTCTTATAAAATACATCAGAAATTCTTATAGATTATGGGACTCATTGAGTAAGCTCTATGCTGGGCTTACTGTTTCGCGGTAGGCGTCCTCACCGCTTCATTCAAGTCCTCAGCGGTAGAAGATTTTGAAGAAACATTAAGCGGGCTCACGCGCATACTATCCGTGGTCGATACGAGCTGACCCAGTCCATCCACTAATTTACGAAGATTCTTCCGAAAATTGGGGTCTCCAGTGATTTCATCTAGGTCTGACGTGATTTTCTGAGCATTTTGAAAGGTAACGCGAGCGGCATCCAAAGTCTCTCTTAGAGAGTCAATGGTGGCAGGGTCAGAGAGACCGTCCGTTATCTTCCGCACATTCTCCGCCGCTGCTGCCGCATTACTAGCCAGTCGGGTCAAGTCTTTACTAAACTGTCCATCCGCCAAGGCTGGTCTTAACTCTGCCAATACAGCTTTGAGGTCTCCAGAAGCCGTGCTCAAATTGTCCAGGATTACCACTAGATTCTTGCGATTATCGGTGACCACTATTTTTAGCGTGTCGGCGGCACCGCCTACCGAACGACTGGCTTGTTCCACGGACTTACCGGCAGCACCGAGGCTGTCGACATTCCGGTTCACCCCCGTAGCCGCTTTTTCAAAGGCAGTGGATACGTTGCGTATATCGGCACTGATACCCCCTAGCTTACGAGCGGCCCCACCCACGTCTTGGATCGTGCTATCCAGATTGTTTAGAAATTTTTTATCAATGCTAAGCGCAACTTTATTAAGCGATTCCAAAAGTTGGGCAATACGGACTGGAGAGGTCCCTTGCGCAATATCCGAGTTAGGACAAATTAACTCTTTGGACCCAGCATTCGGATCTTTTTTACATTGCTCGACAAAGTCCGCAAAAGGGACTTTGGAGGGTTTAGCTCCTTCGTTGGGAACGATATCAACAAAGGTTTCTCCAATCAATCCACTCTGACTGGCCGTAATTTTTGATTGTATAGGAATGAGGATGTTTTTTTCAACGAAGACGGTTATTTTGACTTGATCCACTAAGGGAGCCACTTGCACGACCTGTCCGATGCGTACGCCCCTGAGGCGGACGGGAGAACCCACTGCTACCCCATTGCCATCCGAGAATTTAACACTGAACTGGTAGGTACTCTGACCGGGACGAAAATTAGTGATCCACAAAATCAGGCCACCAAATACGGCAAGACCCACCAAAAAGAGTAACCCCGTCAAGCCTTCCCGCACACCACGCCGATTCAAGGGATCACCTCGCACCTAGTTCTCAAATTCTAACCAATCTCAGGAAAGGTCTGAAATTCTGGTTACTTTCTATACATAGGTCAAAAGAGGCAGTTTTGAATCACTCTGCCGATATTAGAAGTTGGGCTATTCCCAAGAACTTATGTCTGAGACGGTGGAGGCAGATATCCAAGCAGCGCATACAGAGTTATGTCCCCAGGTTAAGCTCTAGGATATTAAGACCGACCTCAGACTTCCCCAAGCGCTTGGTAGCCTAGAGTTATGCTCCCCCCTCCCATACTTAAAACTCGTCACGCTGGTTATCACGGCCCTGGTTCCCCTCAGCGTTTTTTTGAAGGTTGGTACTACCGGATTAGCCTTCCAACGGAAGGAGAATCGTTTGCCTTTATGTATTCCATTGAAGATCCAGGGCGTGAAAAATCCACTTCCGGAGGATTTGCTCAAGTCCTAGGGCCTCAAGATGAGAGGGTTTATCAACTTTTTCCGGACACGAAGCAGTTTTGGGCTAGCAAGCAACAACTGGCTTTAGGGCACTGGCATGAAGGCACAGAGACTCCTTCTCCTCTAGGTTATCTACCTCCTGAACGCTTCGATAAGACCGTACTTTGGGGCTATCAGGCCACAGACCAGATCAATCAGGGCATGATTCACGATGCCCAGGGAAACATCGTTCGCTGGCATTACCGCATAGAACCGGAATACGGGTGGGGACTGGAACGCAATTTAGCAACGATGGGCCTCTTTTCCTACCTACCCGTTTTTGAGCCGGGTTGGCAAATTTTAATGAATCGGGGACTAGCCACAGGCTGGGTGGAATGGAAGGGTCAGCGTTATGAATTCTCAGGAGCACCAGCCTATGGCGAAAAAAACTGGGGAGGAGCTTTTCCTAAAAAGTGGTTTTGGGTCCAAGCCAATGCTTTTGATCGAGAACCAGACTTGGCTCTCATCAGTGGGGGAGGTATCCGTGGGGTGCTCTGGGGAGAAGAATCCATAGCGATGGCGGGACTCCATTACCGGGGCAAATTTTATGAATTCATGCCCCCTAAAGGGGAAACCGAGATTCACTGCGCTATTCAACCATGGGGGAGCTGGCAGATTGAAGCAGAATGTCGGGGTTACCGTCTGGAAATAGAAGGCACGAGCCCTGCTGGGCCTGCTGGGCCTGGTGGAATAGAACTACTGGCACCCACCTTGGAAGGGCCCCGGTTTGTTTGCCGGGATAGCCTCTTGGGAAATGTCTCGCTCAAACTGTCTCGCCTGCGTGGCCGCGTCTTGGTAGAAGCTCAAACCAATCTGGGAGGCTTAGAAACAGGAGGAGGCCCTTGGAATGGCTTGTGGAAGTTCTAAGACTATCCCCTACTGATTTCTGGTTGAGCACTGAATCGACGCTAGAACCCGTACCCGTCGGCCTTCAACCTGTACTCTCCCTTCTGCGAGCCAACGCACCACTTGGGGATAAATACGATGCTCAGCCTCATGAATTCTTTGAGATAAAGTTTCAACCGTATCATCCGCAAGAATAGGAACTGCTTCCTGAGCAATAATCGGACCGCTATCCACTTCCAAATCCACAAAATGGACTGAGCAACCAGTTATCGGTACGCCGTATTCTAAGGCCTGCTCAATCGCTCGTATTCCCCGAAAACTAGGGAGCAAACTAGGGTGAATATTCACCATGCGCCCGCGATAAGCTTCCACGAGAACTGAGGTCACCAGACGCATCCAGCCAGCCATCACCACGAGGTCTACATCGTATTTGCCCAAGACCTCTAGAATTGCTTGATCCAGAGCTTCTCGCGTTGCGAATTGGCGATGATCCAAAAAAACAGTTGGTATCCCTAAGTTCTTTGCCCTGGAGCAGACAGGAGCGTCGGGATTGTTGTAAATCACTACAGAAAAGTAAACAGGACTATCCCTCGTTTGGTTTGCGATGGCCTGGAAATTTCTTCCTTCGCCAGAAGCCAGTATTCCAATCTTTACGCTCAAGCCAACTCTCCCACCACTTCCAATCGAGAATACGGTGCAACAGGGGCGAATTCGTCTTTTAAGTCTTCAGCCATACTAGGATCAATCCATCCAAGTTGGGTCAACAGATGAATCGCTGCCACACGCTTTGCCCGGCTAGAACCATCCTGGACTTTGATCGCCAATCCCATGCCCTGTTCTAGGTTGGCAATACATTGCACTCCTTCTGCTCCGCCTTTACTGACCAAGTGGCTAGGAAGCATTGACATCAAGACCGTATCAAACTGTCCTTCCCCCGCTACCATCCGAGGATGACGGTTCATAGCGCGTGCTAAATACTCTAAGTTCGGGTTTTTACTAGACCCTAATTGGGCATAGAGCCATGCCAGTTGAGAAAGGGGCATCTGGTACGTAGGAACCCCACAGTCGTCACGGGCCGTGATAAATTCTTCTGCGGGCAATCCGATCAACTCTGCCAAAGTTTGCCCAATCTGCTGCTGCACAGGATGTCGACGGGAAGCATAGTCTACCGTTTGCCAACCCTTCATCCGACAGACGGCCAACATTCCACTATGTTTTCCAGAACAATTGTAGGCCAAGGGCGTCTTTTGTCCCTTGGGCGTGGGACAGGTCAGCACATTGGGCTCCAAATCGCAGCGCCACAGGATATTGAAAGCCCTACGCTGATGCTCCATTGACCCATCGTGAGAACCACATATCAAAGCCAAATCTGCCTCAGACAGATTGAAGCGTTCATAGGCGCCGCTGGACATTACAGGCAGGGCTTGAAATGGTTTGAGTGCAGAGCGGGCAAAAGTAACGTACTCTTCGTTCCCCGCTTTCAAGAGGACGCGCCCTCTGTGGTCTGTTACTACCGCATGGCAAAAGTGAATTGACTCAACTAAACCTTCACGAAGCACGTGAACCACTACTGAATGGCCCTTTGAATACTGTTCCATATCCTCTAGTGTACGAGAGTGGCACGAATATTGCTCTTTTCGATTAAGCTTTAGACAGTCTTCCGTCGAGGGAGTGGTATTCTAGCCTGCAAGTATGGGCACTATCTTCATTAGGCGCATTTGTGTAAATCAATCCTGTGGTGCTGCTCCAATGAGCTCAGTAAAAGTCCTTGTAGTTGATGATGAACTAAGTATTCGAACCCTGGTTCGTAGGTACTTAGAACGGGAAGGTTATCAAGTAGAGATAGCTGAGAATGGTGAGATGGCGATGCGCCTCTTCGATGCCATTCAGCCCAGCCTGGTGATTCTGGATCTCATGCTTCCAGACATCAATGGCTATGAGCTATGCCAGCGCATGCAGGCCCGCAACAATGTTTATGTTTTGATGTTGACGGCTCGCGGGGATGAGTCAGACAAAGTCCAAGGATTTGCTCTAGGGGCAGATGACTATCTGACCAAACCTTTTAGCTTAAAGGAACTGGGAGCAAGGGTTTCTGCCATTCTCAAGCGCCAACGGGGCACTGTTTCTCCCACGGAGCAAGCCCTCCGTTACCACAGCATCTCCATCGACCCGGTCCGCCGAGAAGTCAAACTATCCAACAATCTGATTGAGTTAACAGCCCTGGAGTTCGACATTCTCTATCTGTTGGCTGGAACGCCTGGAAAGGTATGGCGTCGGTCCGACTTGATTCGGGAAGTATGGGGTTATGACTACGTAGGGGATGAGCGCGTCGTCGATGTCCATATTGGTCAGATTCGCAAGAAATTAGAACAGGACACTGCAGAACCGATCTACGTAAGGACAGTACGCGGAGTCGGGTACAAGTTTGAAGATAATTCCAGTCTAGGAAGACCTACCCCGACAGGAGGCTTAACTGTAAACTCCTAGTCTGTTGGGGAAGTGATTCTGGCCGTGCATGGATCGCAGGACAGAATTTACGGTACTCACAGGATCTACAGTGCTCCCCTTCTTTGGGCGCAAAAGCGTTATCTTCCATGAGAGCACAAGCAAGGACCTGGATTTTAGCCTTGACTACAACTTGCTGCTCTTCATGGGCCTCAAACTGAACAAGGTCTCCTGTCCTTAGATAGATATGGTTCACTTGGGCCAAAGAGCCTTGATATCGCTGGTTAAGCGCAATTTGATAAAGGCCCATTTGAATATCCATCGCCAGTTGATCTGGAGGCAGGACCGTACGGCTCGTCTTATAGTCGGTGACAGCAAGCGCAGCCCCTCTTCCTTTTTTGGTATGCGGACGGAGAGTTTCCAAACGGTCATAGCGTCCCCCTAATTTGAATTCCACGGGGCCCGCTTGCAGTGTTCCTTCCAAACGACCTTCCGTGGCCAGAGGTTCACACCACTGGTCCAGGGGTTCGACAAATTTTTGATAGTACATCCGCAACAGTTGCCAACCTTCTTTTTCCTGAGGTTCCGGGAGTGCGCGGGCAGCCGCGACCCAAGCCTCTTGGAGCACGGCCAAGCTAGGTAGACCTCTCCATCCGGGCCATTGATGAAACTGGGCGAGAGCTTCGTGAATAGATCTTCCTAGAAGGGCTGCCCGCAGAGGCTTACCAGGAGCCTTTTGCTCATAGCGAAAGTAGTAGGCCCGAGGACAACGGCTAAACGTAGTAAGGCGGGTAGCAGACAGAGGCAGCATTAGGTATAGGTAGTGGCAGTTTTGCCATACCCTAACATGAAAACACTACCTGTGGAATCAACGCTCTTATCATCTATTACGACGGGTGAAAAAACCAATAACAAAGAATAAAACAGCAATACCTGCTGCTGCTGCCCAACCGATGGTTCCGGCATTGGCTAAAATTGAAGGAGCCGGTTCCGCTTTCAGGGTAAAATTATCTACCCTAATGCCATCTCCAGGACCAAGAGCCAGATTCCAGGTAACCTCCATGCTTTTAACAGGACTCTTAAGTGGAATATTCTGCCGTTGGTCGAACTTAAATTGCGTAGCCTGACCTTTGACCGGATTAATGGCAACCGTTAGGGGCGTAGCCCCAAAAGAAACGAAAACTTCGTCCTTATCTACCTGCACTTCCTGACGACCATCGCTCTCGTCCGCTGCCGCTCCTCGGTAGTTGAGTGTGCCGACCGTAAGTCCTTCTAAAGGAGCCATGGTGCTGCTTGCTTCTATGGTTATCGTGCTTGGCAAGCCTAGATTGAGTACCGCCGATTCTGGCTCTTGTCCAAACTTAGTCGGTAAGGCTTCTAGGGAGAGTTGTGCTGCCTTTTTAGGTGTACTGGTTTCAGCTAAACGCAGAGAAATTGCAAAAGGGGAATCTGAAGTTTTATCGAGTATGCCTTGGTATTGGATAACCCCTGAACGCTGGTCCTGATCCTTCGGACCATTGTCTTGAATAAATTCTGTCGTATTCGCTGTTCTCAGAGTCAGCTCTAAGGCTTGGGCAGGCAAACCTCCCAAGAGCACGAGGACCAAAAACCATAGACTGAGGCGCATACAAAATCCCAAGCACGTCTCTATCCTCCAGCGTACGCCTTAGACATCCTGGATGGAAGAAAAGGCTGACAGTTTGTTCCCTTCAACAGCCCCCTTCGGCCAACTCAGTAATGCCGACCTGTTTAGTCCCGATCAAATCTTGCCAGGTAGCATCCAACTCTGGTAACTTAACGCGTTGTTCAATACCCCCTTGCTGGAAATAGCCCATCGATTGCTCAGCGTTATAGAGCATAGACCGTACTTTTCCTGACTCTAGCAAAGCTAAAAATTGTTTATAGGGCATGGCCGGTTTTTGAGCATAAGCCACCGCACAACGCAATTCTCGGGAAACACCAGGCAACATGTCGGTTTGGCTCAAAAGTAGCCAGCCCATCACACTTGAACTGAACAGTAACAAGAAGAACGCAGGAAAGTTGAACTGTCGTGGGGTCTGCATACTCTCAGGGTACAAGGATCTAAGCAAAAATGCTTAAGGCTGCAGGTGCAAGGATTGTGCAAAGTTGACTACTTCTCCCACAACAATGATCGCCGGGGGATCAAAATTCTCTTGAGCCACACGCTGCACCACCGTGCCTAAATCGGCAAATAAAGTCTGTTGCTGGGGGGTAGTGCCCCAACGAATCAGGGCAATAGGCGTTTCAGGGGAGCGGCCTGCCTCCAGAATAGAGGCCACAATTTGCGGTAACTGTTGCACGCCCATGTAAACCACCAAGGTTTGCGCTCCTTGAGCCAACGCTTTCCAATTGACGGCCCAACCAGGTCCGGGCGTGGCCTGATGTCCCGCTACAAAAGCAACAGAAGAGCTGTACCTGCGGTGGGTAAGTGGAATTCCCGCATAGGCCGGGACCGCTACCCCTGCCGTTACCCCAGGCACTACCTCTACAGGAATACCATTGGCAATCAGGTCTTCTAATTCTTCCCCTCCTCGACCAAAAATGAAGGGGTCTCCTCCCTTGAGGCGCACCACGACAGCATATTCTCGGGCTTTAGCCGTTAAGAGGGCTGTGATTTCTTCTTGGGGCAGGCTGTGACGCCCACTGCGTTTCCCTGCATAAATTTGCTCTGCTTTAGGATTGATCATCTGGAGCACTTGAGGGCTGACCAATGCGTCGTATACCACCACATCACTGTGCTCAAGCAGTGCTTTCCCCTTGATCGTCATCAGGCCAGGGTCTCCTGGCCCAGCCCCGACCAGATAAACCTTTCCGAGGGGAGAACTGATGGGCGTAGTCATAAAGAGACCCTCCACTGCGCCGGAGGTAATGCCTCGCCTACATGGGATAGGACTAACTGCGCAAACTCAGAGCGTTCTGAAAGAACGGGGCCCAACCTGGCTGCATCGATTCCTTCTATAAGTTCCATCAAGGAATCGATTATGCCTCCGAGAAAGATGAAGTAGGGAATAACAAGGGCCCGATATCCCTCGGTTTGCAGTTGGAAGATAGCCTGCTGGAGCGAACCTTCTTCTTTTAGAAAAGCAGGTATCACCGGAGCCTGTAAGGACTGCGCAAGAGATTCAGCCAATAAGCTCATTTGTCGATTAGCCTCCTGCCGACGACTACCGTGGGCAAATAAGACAATGCCTTCATTGCGTCCCAGCTCCGTAGTCTGCGCTAAAAATTCAACGAGCTTTGCTGATTTACCCAGGATCTTGGTCTGTTGCACGCTCGCCTTCACTTGGGCGATAGCTTCTGGAATATCAACCTCGGCATGCACGCCAGACAACAAAAAGAGGGGAAGGACCGTTAGCGATGGGAGCTGATGGGAAGTGAGGAAATCACAAATCTGCTGTTCTAGGGGTTTAGGACCCATCTCTAGGACGCCACAGCCTACCGCCACCGTGGGCATAACGTTTTGAACCTCCGCCGTCAGCGCAAATAGCCCCTTTTGAGCCCGAGGATCTTGGCTCCCATGGGCGCAGAGAAACAGACCGTCCAGAGTGGAAAAAGAGCTTGAAGGCGCCATAGGTCGAGGGCTTTCACCGTTTGTGGGTGGATTAGGGGCCTTGGTCAAAGGATGAGTGATCCTGTAATCGGAAAAAGTGCATTGTGAACATTTATCCTATAGTTCTTGGGACACCTCCTCATGTAGTAGGACCCAGAGAATTCTTGAAGACTTAGCGATAAAGAGTTAAGTTAGGTTAAGAAGCTCTCACGAGACCACCGTATGAAATTTTCCTGGAGAAATGCTTTGCTGGGGGGTATCGCCCTAGCAGTAGTGGCCGCACTCCTCTTCAACAACTCCTTGACCCAGGCTCCGCCTCAGAATCCGAACAACGCCAGTTCTCAGATTCCCTACAGCGAGCTTTTGAGTAATGTTCGTCAAGACCGAGTCACCAAGATAGATATCTTTGATAATGGGCGTACTGGGGTTGTATCTATGCGTGACCCTATTAATGGTACTCCGTCCAGATTCCGCGTGAATCTGCTGGCGGGTGATCAAGCCTTCTATCCCTTGTTAAGAGACAAAAATGTAGATATTACTATCTATCCTCCTAACAACAGTGGAGCACTTATGGGCCTCTTGCAGACGTTGCTATTGCCTATCTTGCTGTTGGCTGGTCTATTTTTCTTGCTTCGCCGCTCCGGTGGTGGGGCAGGGGGTCCAGGTCAGGCGATGAGCTTCGGTAAGTCCAAAGCTCGTTTCCAAATGGATGCCAAAACTGGGATCAAATTCGATGATGTAGCCGGAATTGACGAAGCCAAGGTGGAACTCCAAGAAGTCGTTCAGTTTCTGAAGAAGCCAGAACGCTTTACGGCCGTGGGAGCAAAAATTCCGAAAGGGGTTCTTTTAGTCGGCCCTCCCGGAACCGGTAAGACCCTCCTGGCTAAGGCTATCGCGGGAGAAGCGGGCGTTCCTTTCTTTTCGATCTCTGGTTCTGAATTCGTAGAAATGTTTGTTGGGGTCGGTGCTTCACGGGTGCGCGACCTCTTCAAGAAAGCCAAAGAAAATGCTCCTTGCATCATCTTCATTGATGAAATCGATGCGGTAGGTCGTTCTCGGGGAGCGGGCATCGGTGGTGGAAATGATGAGCGCGAGCAGACGCTGAACCAGCTGCTCGTAGAGATGGATGGTTTTGAAGGCAATGCGGGCGTTATCGTGATCGCAGCTACCAACCGTCCCGATGTTCTGGATGCGGCCATCATGCGTCCGGGCCGTTTTGACCGTCAGGTGACGGTGGACCGTCCGGATTTCAAAGGTCGTTTGGAAATCCTCAAGGTCCATGCCCGCAATAAAAAATTGCTTCCTGATGTGAGTTTAGAGCGCGTGGCTCGTCGCACTCCTGGTTATTCTGGGGCAGACTTGTCCAACGTGTTGAATGAGTCTGCCATTCTGGCTGCTCGTCGTCGTTTAGAGGCTATTTCTTTCAAAGAGATTGATGATGCGATTGACCGGATCAGTACCGGGCTTGTTCGTCCTCCTCTAGTAGATGGCAAGAAGAAGCGCTTAATTGCCTATCACGAAGTAGGACATGCCTTGGTTGGAACCCTTTTGGCGGAGGGTGACCCCTTGTCTAAGGTAACAATCATCCCCCGTGGCGGCGGAACGGGTGGTTTTGCTCAGTTCTATCCTTCTGAAGAAATGATTGACAGTGGTATGTACAGTAGAAGCTGGATCATGGCCCGAATCATCACCGCTTTAGGGGGTCGTGCTGCAGAAGAGATTGTCTTTGGAGAGGACGAAGTAACCGTCGGTGCTTCCAGTGACATTCAGAACGTAGCTCGTCTTGCCAAAGACATGGTTACTCGTTTTGGGATGTCTGACCTAGGACCGATTTCCCTGACAGGCCAGGGTTCTGAAGTTTTCCTTGGCCGCGATTTGATGAGCCGTAGCGAATGCTCCGAAGAAGTCGCCCAGCAAGTAGACCACCAAATTCGCGAGATTGTGGAATTCTGTCACAGCGAAGCAAAGCGACTCCTCTCTGAGAATCGTGACCTTCTAGACCGTTTAGTAGATCTCTTGATTGATAAAGAGACCTTAGAAGGCCAGGAGTTTCGGGACATCGTCGCCCAGAAGATTCCCCTCACCGAGCGTCATAAGAATGCTTCCGCCATCACAGCGTAAGGGCTAAAGCTAAAAACTCCCGTCGATTTGCCGGGAGTTTTTTATCGGGAGTTTGACCTGCAATAATTAATAAAATCTACAAGGTTTGGGGATGTGCTGGATATGAGTAATGTCAGGAGAGGAGTAGGTATTTTGCTACTAAGCGCTGTCTTTGCCAGTACGTCCTTGCCTGTGATAGCGAGAGAGGACCGAGTGGTAGATGAGCAGCTCAATGTATCTTTTGTGCCCCTTCCCTACTCCAAAACAGTACACGGCCCTAAAGGTAAGCCTGTTCATTACATCATGACCCTACCGGACAAATCCGTTGCGGTGTACACAGGTTCTTTTGCCGATAAAAAATACGGGACGGTCCCCCCCTTGGATCCCAATGAGCTTAAAGCCATGTGCAAAAAAGCTCAGACACTTCTGGGAAAAGGTTTCTCCCTAAAAGAAAATAAACGGTTTCTTTTAGCGAACCGAAATGGGGCTGAGTGCCGCTTTAGCGATACCAAAGGGCGCACGATTCACTGGATTGGTGCCCCTGTGGCAGCCCATTTAATTTTCTTCTATGCCGATTGGGCCAAAACTCCTACGACCGAGCAAGTGGGGGCTTTCCGTCACCTTTTAGGAGGGACCCGCGTTTTTTAGGTTTCTGAGGTCATAGGCGGCGCGTGAGATGGCGTAATACAGCACGTCCACGCCGTAGTAGTAGGCCTCTTTGGCATAGACCATCCCCAGTTTTTCCAGTACATGCTGTGAGGCTGTATTTTCTGGCCGGGTAATTGCCGCTATGTGGTCTAAGGAAAGTTTTTTGAAGCCATAGGCTAGAAAAGCCCTTCCCACTTCCGTCGCCAGCCCTTTCCCCCAGGAAGGGCGGTCTAGAAGATAAAAAATATCAATTTCTTGGGGTGCCTCTATGAGACTTTGGGGGGGACTTGAAGGAGTACGGGGCATAAACTTAAGTCCGCCATGGCCGACTAATTTTTCGGTCTCTTTATCGACCAAGGCCCAGGCCCCGAAGTCATAGAGTTGCCAATGCCGGATAAAGTAACGAACTACCCATGAGGATGCATCTTGAGCGGTCTCAGGGTCTAGGAAAGGCCCCCCTGGCAAAAATTGGGTGACCTCAGGGTTGCTGTAGATAGCCGAATGGGCCTCTAAATCTTCCATCGTAAATTTTCTTAGGCCCAGTCGAGCTGTTTCAAGTTCATACATCTTACGCTCAGCACCCTTAGGCATCTATCGGCATAATAGCGATAGAACAGGTTTTCAGCCATCTATGAATCTTGTAGACATTTTAAAAGAAGATTATCGACGCTTTCCGCTAGACCAAACCTACAGTATCTATGCGGAAGGTGTTTTCTTTAAAGACCCGGTCACTGAGTTTCGAGGGATTGCTCGCTATCAGCAAATGATTGGCTTGATGAATACGTGGTTCAAAACACCCAAGATGGACCTGCATGATATCCAGCAAGTAGACCATCGCATTCATACCCGCTGGACCTTGAGTTGGACAACCCCACTCCCCTGGCAACCCCGCATCGCTATCGACGGCAGGAGTGAACTAGAACTCAATGAGGCAGGATTGATTACGGCACACCTTGACTATTGGGATTGCTCTCGGATGGATGTCTTGAAGCAACATTTCTCTTTTTGAGCATCCCGTTTTGACATTACATTAAGGATGGGCCAAGTGATGCTCAAGGAATTACCTGAGATGGACTGGGAATATTTAGAAGCAGTGTCAGCCGGACTGAGTGAATGGGCCTCCCAAGAGGATGAGGATGCCTACGGTGACCTATGAACAGTTTGCAGTACAGGTGCTCAGAAAACTTTTCAAAGTGGTTTAAGCGTTAATTCAACGGTTATGCGGTTATTATATCTACACGGCTAGGGGTGCCTTTATCGGCTGAGAGTAGACCCTGAGAACCTGAACTGGCTAACACCAGCGGAGGGAAGCCCATAATCCATATAACTTGGGAGAAAGCTTATGCGCAGCGAATGGGTGGCCCGTCGTCGAGGCCATGACAACGTTTCACAAATGCACTATGCCCGTCAAGGAATCATTACCGAAGAAATGGCCTATGTCGCTAAGCGGGAAAACCTTCCAGAAGAATTAATTCGTTCGGAAGTTGCCCGTGGACGGATGATTATTCCAGCCAACATCAACCACACGAATCTAGAGCCGATGGCGATTGGCATCGCTTCCAGGTGCAAGGTGAATGCCAATATCGGAGCTTCTCCCAATTCTTCCAACCTGGATGAAGAAGTCGCCAAACTGCACTTGGCCGTCAAGTATGGGGCCGATACGCTGATGGACTTGTCTACGGGCGGTGGCAACCTAGATGAAATGCGCACAGCGATTATCAAGGCTTCCTCTATTCCGATTGGAACGGTTCCTATTTATCAGGCCCTGGAAAGTGTCCACGGCAATATCGAAAAACTGACCCCTGACGATTTCTTGCACATCATTGAGAAGCATGCCCAGCAAGGGGTAGATTACCAGACCATTCATGCGGGTATCTTGCTTGAACACCTGCCCCTCGTCAGAAACCGGATTACAGGGATTGTCTCGCGCGGCGGCGGCATCCTGGCTCGTTGGATGCTCCATCACCACAAGCAGAACCCACTCTATACGCACTTTGATGACATCATCGAGATTTTCAAGAAGTACGATGTATCGTTTAGTTTGGGCGATTCGCTGCGTCCTGGTTGTACTCATGATGCATCCGATGAAGCACAGCTTGCCGAGTTGAAAACCCTCGGACAGTTGACCCGCCGGGCTTGGGAGCACGATGTGCAGGTCATGGTGGAAGGTCCAGGCCATGTGCCGATGGACCAGATTGAATTCAATGTCAAAAAACAGATGGAAGAGTGCTCAGAAGCCCCTTTCTACGTGCTCGGTCCTCTGGTAACAGATATTGCTCCAGGTTATGACCACATCACATCAGCGATTGGCGCTGCGATGGCTGGTTGGTATGGTACCGCCATGCTCTGCTATGTCACCCCGAAAGAGCACTTGGGCTTGCCCAATGCCGAAGATGTTCGCAATGGCCTGATTGCCTACAAGATTGCGGCCCATGCGGCAGACATTGCCCGTCATCGTCCGGGGGCGAGGGACCGAGATGACGAACTCTCTCATGCTCGCTATAACTTCGACTGGAATCGTCAATTTGAATTGTCTCTAGACCCCGAACGGGCCAAAGAGTACCATGACGAAACCCTGCCCGCTGATATCTACAAGACCGCAGAGTTTTGCTCTATGTGTGGCCCCAAGTTCTGCCCAATGCAGACGAAAGTCGATGCCGATGCTCTTACAGAGTTAGAGAAGTTCCTGGAACTAGATAGAGCAAAACAGCCTGTGCTCCAACAGGAATAGTGCTCTCCCTTAGCCCCTCTCCGTAAATGGAGAGGGGAACCAAAATTAAAGACTTCCAGGGTCCTTCTCTGGTCTGTAATTTTTGTTGGGTCAGTGGTGATATCGAGTCTGGAGAAATTCAATAGGTTCACCTTGCGCCCGATAGGCCAACCGGATGTTCTTCCCGTGACCAAGTATCGGCTGCCAAATGCTTAACCGTATTCACGCCTAATCCCCTGTTAGATCTTCAACTGAAGAGGAGCTGGAAAAAGTGAAGGGGCTTCGCCCTGCGATGATCTTGGTAGGTAGAACGCTATACTCGGAAAAGAAGCATTAACGTCGCTATGATTGCCTCCATTCTTTCTGTCCTCCTTGTTCTTGCGGGTATCGCTATCGTCGTCATGGTTTTACTCCATGCCCCCAAGGGAGATGGTTTAGCAGCTATTGGTGGCCAGGGGCAGTTGTTCTCTAGCCAAAAGAGCGCTGAAAAGAATCTGAACAGGGCTACATGGGGAGCGGTTGTGGTATTCCTCGCTATTTCCGGAGTGCTGAGTTCTAGCTTGCTGAAGCAAGTACCTCAGGTAAACACTCCAGCCGCAAATGCACCTGTTTCAGCTCCAAGTGCTGCGGGGAGTCAGCGCTAAGTTGGCTTTGGACTGGGCCGACCAAGAAAATCCGGAGCTAAGAGCCAAAGAGTGTCTGAATTCGTTTGCGCATCCAAGTGAGCGGGGCCTCTCCAGTATTGGATACACCGTTTTCATTCAAAAGGCCCAATTCGCGCAAAACTTGTTGGCGTTCTGCCAACCGCTGCGCGATTTGTTCAGCCAATCCTTTGTGGTCTTTGAGCAGCTTTTGGAGGGCGTTACGGTCTACGACAAAAAGGCTTACTTCTTCTAAGGTTCGTATCGTATAAGGGCGAGGCATTCCGGTTAATAAAGAGATCTCTCCAAAAAATTCTCCTGCTTTGAGTATGCCAATGGATGTTTCTTTCTTCTCAGACAATATCTCCACTTGCCCTGACAGAATGATGTAAAAAGATTCTCCGGGATCGTTTTCCTTAAAGATTGTGTGACCAGCCGCAAAGCGTTTGCGATAGCCCTGTTCAATCAGGCTTCGTAGTTCAATATCCGTGCAGGATTCAAAGTACGTAATCCGACGTAGGAGTGTGCTGAGATCAGAAGTGGTAGGAGCGATAGGAATTTCCTGTATTTCTGTTGTTTCTTTTGGTTCCTGGCGGATAGAGCTAACCAATTTGTCGAGATTACGGATCTTTAAGTCTCTTTGGGGGACGGGTATCTCAATATGCCGCTGACGCAATTCTTGCTCAATCAAAAAGTTCAGTGCACTCTTGATCACTTCTACCTCTTGGGGGTTGTCGATCCAGACCAAAAGCTCAAACTTCAAGGCATTGTCGCCAAAATCTTTTAACCAAACTTTTGGAGCCGGATGGGGTAAAATCCTCGGCTCGGAGCGGGCTGCGTTGAGGAGTACTTCTGTGACCAATACCGGGCTTGTGCCATAGGCTACTCCAATCGGCAGATGGATACGACTCTGGGGGTCTCGATAGCTCCAGTTAATGATGTTGTTTTCGACAAAACGATTGTTTGGAACAATCACGAAAATTCCATCTAGGGTGCGAACAATCGTTGAACGAATCGAGATCTTTTCGACGGTACCTAATAGTCCACTAACTTCAACAAAATCTCCTACTCTAATCGGTTGTTCAAACAATAAGGTTAAACCACTGACAAAGTTGCTGACTAAGTTTTGAAAACCAAATCCTAATCCAATGCCCAAGACTCCAGCCAGGACGGCCAGAGAACTTAAATCAAGGCCAGCAGTTTGCAAAACGATCACAAACCCAAGCGCAGCTAATACATAACCGATCAAAGCCGCGATGGTTTCCCGTGTTCCTGTATCAAAGCCTAGCCGCATCAACAGGCGTTGTTTGATCCATTCACTCAGGGCACGGGAAGAGAAAAAGACACCCAGTAATAAAATAATTAGGAAAACAATAGTAGCGAGGGAAAACTGATTTTTCCCTGCCATAATCAGGGGGGTATTTAGCAGTTGAGAAAGACCTGTCGAGCTGGATTGAGCTTGAATGATAACCCAAGTTTCAATAGTTTCTAGCGCCGGTATCAGCTTGAATATAACGAGGAGGGAACCAATCCAAAAAGAAACCCTGGCCATCCCAAAAAATATTTGCTTGGGCAGGCTATCTAGCTCCTTCCAGCGCTTGAACAAACGGATAGCCAGCCCATCAAAAAGCGTGATTCCCAGTAAAACCAGGAAAGCCAACCATATCGTTTGTAGTGGAAAACTACCCATACTAAGAGAGAACTTTACGTTCTAAATAGCTTAGTGCTTCCACATGGTAGGTCTGCGGAAAAAAATCTATAGGAATCACCGTTTTGACTTCGTATTGTGCGCTCAAGTGTTTTAGATCCCGCGCTAGCGTACTGGGATTGCAGCTAAGGTAGAACACCCGTTGGGGTTGTTTCTTTAAGATCACGTCCAATACGCTAGGGTCACAGCCTTTGCGGGGTGGGTCAAGGACGAGGGTGTGTTCTGGCTGTAGCACTTCACCAAGCTGGTCTTCTACCGTCCCTGCCAGAAACGCTACGTTGGCGATGCGATTATTTTGAGCATTGAGTTGGGCTTGCTGAACGGAAGGGGCAAAACTTTCAATCGCAATCACTTTTTTGACCTGTTGGGCGATGGGTAATGAAAGCGTACCGATGCCCGAATAGGCATCTACCACCTTGTCTTCTTTGGTGAACTGAGCGAGTTCCAAGAGCGTATAAATCATCCGCTCAGCCTGCTCTGTGTTCACTTGGAAAAATGTTGTTGGCCCAATTTGGAACTCTAAACCGCAGAACTGTTCTTGGATAAAACCCTTGCCGGTGACCACTTTAGTTTGGGGGCCAAAAATCGCATTGGTGGGTTGGATATTCAGATTCAAACAGATACTGACCACCGAGCGAAATTGTTGATGAATAGCCGTACAAAACTTTTCTAAATTGGGCAGATTGAGCTCAGTGGTGACCAACGTGAGGAGGACTTTATCGGTGCGACGTCCTATCCTCA